>WRIF01000009.1 GCA_009782865.1 Promicromonosporaceae bacterium | reverse complement strand
GTTCGCGTCGCACGTACACCGGGTGCAGCAGGTGCTCAACGCCGCGGCCGCGCACGGCCGCAAGGTCGCTTTTGTGGGCCGCTCCATGGTGCGGAACATGGGCATCGCCGCGGAGCTCGGCTACCTGACCATCCCGGAGGACGTGCTGATCGACCTCAAGGCGGCCCGCGACTACGAGGACGACGAGTTGGTGTTCATGAGCACCGGCTCCCAGGGCGAGCCCATGGCGGCGCTGTCCCGCATGGCCAACGGCGATCACACCGTCAGGATCGAGCCCGGCGACACCGTCATCCTCGCCTCCAGCCTCATCCCCGGCAACGAGAACTCCGTGTTCCGCGTCATCAACGGCCTCACCCGCCTGGGCGCGCGGGTGGTTCACTCCGGCAACGCCAAGGTCCACGTCTCCGGGCACGCTAGCGCCGGTGAACTCCTGTACTGCTACAACATCCTCAAGCCCCGCAACGTGCTGCCCGTGCACGGCGAGGTCCGCCACCTGGTGGCCAATGCGGCCCTCGCGGTCCGCACCGGCGTGCCAGCGGAGAACGTGATCGTCGCCGAGGACGGCATGGTGATTGACCTGGTGGACGGGGTGGCGCGCGTGGTTGGCGCCATCCCCTGCGGATACGTGTACGTCGACGGCTCCTCGGTAGGCGAGATCACCGATGCCGAACTCAAGGATCGGCGCATCCTCGGGGAGGAGGGCTTCATCTCCGTGTTCGCGGTGATCGACTCGGTCTCGGGTCGCGTCATCACCGGCCCGCACGTGCTGGCTCGCGGCATGGCCGAGGACGACGCCCGCTTCGACGAAATCCAGCCGGACCTGCTCACCGCCCTCGAAAAGGCGATCAAGGACGGTGCCGCGGACACCTACCAGCTGCAGCAGGTGATGCGCCGCGTGGTCGGTCAGTGGGCGGGGCGCAAGCTGCGACGGAGGCCGATGATCGTGCCCGTCGTCGTCGAGGCCTAAGGGTATGGCGGGCGCGCGACAGGCTCGGGCTCGCCTGATGTGCTACTCGCTGCGCTCGGCAACATCGTCGTCGCCCTCGCTGCTGCGAGCAAGCTCGCGACAGGCTCGGGCTTCCTAGATGTGCGGGCGCTTTGTGCGGTACACCGACGACGACGACTTGGTGCGCCTCCTGCACGCCAGCTACGCGCCGGAGGAGTCCCTGCCACCCAGCTGGAACATCGCCCCGACCCAGCAGGTACGCGGGGTGATCGACCGTCCGGAGGCGGGCCGAGAGCTGCGCAACTTCCGTTGGGGCCTGATCCCGCCCTGGGCCAAGAATCCCGACGGCGGGGCGCGAATGATCAACGCCCGCGCCGAGACGCTCCTGGAAAAGCCGGCGTTCCGCGCCGCGGCGGTGAGACGGCGGCTGGCAATCCCGATGAATGGGTACTACGAGTGGCAGCCTGCCGGCCCGGTCTCGCGCGGCAAGACCCCGTATTACCTGCGCGACCCCGATGCGGAGGTGTTGCTCGCCGCCGGCCTCTACGAGTTCTGGCGCGACCCCCGCGGTGGGCCGGACGCCCCCTGGTTGCCGTCGGCCACGATCATCACCCGCCCCGCCCCGGACGCCCTCGGCCACATCCACGACCGCAGCCCGCTGTTGCTCCCCGCCGAACTGCTCGACGAGTGGCTCGCCCCGGACCTGAACACCGAGGCTGCCATTGCCTCCTTCATCGCGGCGGTTCCCGCGCCCACCCTCACCCCGCTGCGAGTGGGGACGGCCGTCGGCAACGTGCGCCACAACGGCCCTGGCCTCATTGTTCCAGACCTCATCGCGCCAGCCCCCGAGGCTTCCCCCTGAACGGCGAAGGGCGCCACCGGCAACAACGGAGGAGAACCTGTCGCCCAGGCGAGGCGACCTCGGGCAGAATTACCCCCATGAACCGCGTCCTGGTACTGTCCGGCCCCAACCTGGGCCGCCTCGGAGTGCGCGAGCCGGAGATATACGGTCACGACACCTACGACGATCTGGTGGCCGCCGTGACGGCCTGGGGAACCGACCTTGGTCTGGGTGCCGAGGCCCGGCAGACCGACGATGAGGCCACCTTGGTGGCATGGCTGCACGAGGCGGTAGACCAGGGCGTCGACGTGGTGCTCAACCCCGCCGCCTTCACGCACTACTCGTACGCGCTGCGCGACGCCGCCGCCCAGATCGTCGACGCGGGACGGCGCCTGATCGAGGTGCACCTGTCCAACCCGCACACCCGCGAGGCCTTCCGGCACCGCTCTACCATCTCCGGGGTGGCCACCGGGGTGATCGCCGGGTTCGGGATGGACTCCTACCGGCTGGCGTTGGTCGCGCTCGCCACGGCGGCCTGACCCCTCCCTCGCCACCGCCCCAGCCGGCATCGCCTGGGCAGGTGCGGGCAGGGCCGGGGGTAAGATTGCCCCCATGGCTTCTACCACTGACATCAAAAACGGCGTAGTCCTGCGAATCGACGGCCAGCTCTGGCAGATCATCGAGTTCCAGCATGTCAAGCCCGGCAAGGGTGGGGCCTTCGTGCGCACCAAGATGAAGAACGTTGTCACCGGCAAGGTCAACGACAAGACCTACAACGCCGGCGCCAAGGTTGAGATCGCCCAGGTGGATCGGCGCGAATACCAGTTCCTGTACGTGGACGGCGAAGACTACGTCTTCATGGACCCGAACACCTACGACCAGATGCACGTCCCGGTCGGCACCGTTGGCGACGCCAAGGATTACATGCTCGAGGGCACGCACGCCCAGATCGCCACCAACGAGGGCACCCCCCTCTACGTTGAGCTGCCCGCCTCGGTTGAACTGGTCATCCAGCACACCGACCCGGGCCTGCAGGGTGACCGCTCGACCGGCGGCACCAAGCCCGCCACCCTGGAGACCGGCAAGGAGATTCAGGTTCCGCTGTTCCTGGAGACCGGCACCAAGGTGCGGGTGGACACGCGCGACGGCTCCTACCTCGGCCGCGTCAACAACTGACCCGGCGACAGACACCAGTGGCTGCCAGGACCAAGGCGCGCAAGCGCGCCGCCGACCTACTATTTGAGGCCGAACAGCGGGACGTCGACGCCCTCGCCCTGCTGGCCGACCGGGTGGCCAAGCCGGTCACCGAGGCCGCGCTCCCGCAGTACACCGCCGACATTGTCGAGGGAGTGATGGCTCACCTCGAGCGGCTCGACGAGCTGCTCGAGACCTATTCCAACGACTGGACCCTCGAACGGATGCCGGCGGTGGATCGCGCCCTGCTGCGCGTCGGAGCCTGGGAGATCTTCTACAACCCAGAAGTCCCCGACGAGGTGGCCGTCGACGAGGCGGTCTCGCTGGCCAAGAAGCTGTCCACCGATGACTCGCCGTCATTCATCAACGGCCTGCTCGACAAGCTGATCAGGATCAAGCCAAGCATCATCCTGGGCTAGCAGCCCCCCGCCTTTCGGTCTACGCTCAGGAGATATGAGGCAACAGTGGGCGAGGCGAGGCGGCGGCGCCGCCGGACGGTAGCCATGAAGCCCGCTCCCGTGGCGAACCCCGCAGACGATCTTGTCGAGTTCGAGAGTAGCGACGATGTCCTGACCGAGGTGGGGCAGTTCGTCTCTGGGGCTACCGCCGACCCGGTGCGGGACTACCTTCGACAGATTGCCCGCTTTGGTCTGCTGACCCCCGACGAGGAGATAGACCTGGCCCGCCGGGTGGAGGTGGGCCTGTATGTGGAGCACCTGCTGTGCAGCGACCCGCGCTGGGCCAACTACAGCCACGGGCGCTCGGGCGACGAGCGGCGCAGGCAGTACCGCGACCTGCTGTGGGTGATGACCGACGGGAGGCGGGCCAGGGATCGTCTAGTCGAGGCGAACCTGCGCCTGGTGGTGTTCCTGGCCAAGCGCTACACCGGCCACGGACTGCCCTTCCTCGACCTGATCCAGGAGGGCAATGTTGGCCTGATCCATGCCGTCTCCAAGTTCGACTACGCCCTGGGGCATCGGTTTGCCACCTATGCCATCTGGTGGATTCGCAGTGCCATCGAGCAGGGCCTGGCCACCAAGTCGCGCACCATCCGGCTGCCGGGCTCGGTGATGGAGATCGTCAGTCGGCTGGCGGTGGCGCAGCGCGAACTGCTGCAGGCCCTGGGGCGGGTGCCGACGGTAGACGAGCTGGCCGCCGAGCTGGACCTGGCTCCCGCCCGGGTGGTCGAGGTGCAGCAACTGAACCGAGAACCGGTCTCCCTGGACGTGCCCACGGAGGAGGGCGGCTCCGAGCTCGGAGACCTGATCGAGGATGTCGCCAGCATCGACCCGCTGGAGTCGGTGGCGGCCATGCTGCTGCAGGCCCAGCTGCGGGCGGTGCTCCAGGCCCTGGGGGAGAGGGAGCTAGAGGTGATCAGCCTGCGCTACGGCCTGCGGGACGGGCGCCGGCAGACCCTGCAAACGATCGGCAAACGCCTGGGCCTCACCATCGATCAGGTGCGGCAGATCGAGTTGGAGGCCCTGACCCTGCTCCGCGACCCCAGCCTGAGCCGCGCCCTTTACGACCTGTCACACTAGGCCGACGCCCTGGCCGAGCCGACGCCCTGGCCTCACGGGGGCCGGAAGGACACGGATTGGACGGCGGTGAACTAACCGCGCCACCGCAGTGCCGACCCACGCTCAACTGTGATCTATGTCACACCTGGCGGCGTAACCTTAGTCCCGTCGCAACCGCGGCCGGCAACCAGAGAGGGCTGCCACAACAGGCTGCGGTCTACTCGTGGAGTTAATAGTTTCATGAATCCTGAAGCAACAACATTCTTTGAATGGGCATTCCTCGCGGGCGCCGTCGGCGCGGTGATCGCCCTGGCCTTCGCCTTCGTCAAGGCGCGTGGCCTCCTGGCCCACTCTGAGGGCACCGCCAAGATGAAGAAGCTCGCCTCGGCCATTCGCGCCGGGGCGGACGCCTATCTCAAGCGCCAGTTCCGCGTGATCGCCATCTTCTTCGTGGTGTTCGCCATCGTGCTGGGCATCCTGGCCATCGTCGGCTGGGTGACCCCGTTCATTCCGTTCGCCTTCCTCACCGGCGGCCTGTTCTCGCAGCTGGCGGCCTTCATCGGCATGAAGGTGGCCACCCGGGCCAACGCCCGCACCGCCGCCGCCTCCGAGGAATCGCTGAACAGGGGCCTGAAGGTGGCCTTCGCCTCCGGCTCGGTCATGTCGTTCACCGTGGTCGGCCTGGCCATGTTTGACGTCGCCGTCTGGTTCGTGGTGCTGCGCTTCGTCTTCAATCAGGAAGCCAGCGCCATCGCGGAAAACATGGTCATGTTCGGTGTTGGTGCCGCCATGTTCGCCCTGTTCGCCCGCGTGGGCGGTGGCATCTTCACCAAGGCCGCCGACGTCGGCGCCGACCTGGTCGGCAAGGTGGAGGCCGGCATCCCTGAGGACGACCCCCGCAACCCCGCCACCATCGCCGACAACGTCGGTGACAACGTCGGCGACGTCGCCGGCATGGGCGCCGACCTGTTCGAGTCGTTCATCAAGGCCATTCACGCCGGTATCGCGCTGGGCTTCGCCGCCTTCGTCGGTTCCGACCTGATGTGGAACGCCATGTTCCTGCCGTTGGCCATCATGATCATCGGCACCTTGACCTCGCTGGTCGGCACCTTCCTGGTCCGCACCAAGGAGGGGGCCACGCAGGCTGACCTGCTGGGCACGCTGCGCAAGGGCACCTACGCCTCGGCTGCCTCCGCCATCGTGCTCGCCTTCCCGCTGGTCTGGTGGATCATGGGCCTGGAGAACTGGATGCTGTGGCTGTCGGTCGTCACCGGTGCAATCGCCGGCGTGCTGATCGGCTACTTCACCGAGTACTTCACCTCCGATCACTACAAGCCGACCAAGAAGCTGGCCGCCGCCGCCGAGACCGGCTCGGCCACCACCATCATCGGTGGCATTTCGCTGGGCATGCGCTCGACCGTTCCGGCCGTCCTGATCGTCGCCGGTGCCATCGTCGCCTCGTTCCTGTTCGCTGGCGGACAGTTCACGGTCGACTACACCGGCGTGCTGGCGGGTCACTATGGCACGTACGAGTACGCCATCGCGCTGTTTGAACTCAACTTCGCCCACGGCCTGTATGGCATCGGCCTGGCGGCCGTCGGCATGCTGTGCACCCTGGCCATCACCCTGGCCACCGACGCCTACGGCCCGGTTGCCGACAACGCCGGCGGCATCGCCGAGATGGCCGGCATGGACCCCAAGGTGCGTCAGCGCACAGACGCCCTCGACTCGCTGGGCAACACCACCGCCGCCACCGGCAAGGGCTTCGCCATCGGTTCGGCCGCCTTGACCTCGCTGGCCCTGCTGGCGTCGTATATCCAGATCGCCACCGGCCATCACGAGGCGGCCGGTCGCACCACCCTCGACCTGTCGGTCAACAACCCGTCCGTGCTGATCGGTCTGTTCATCGGGGCCATGACCGTGTTCATCTTCTCGGCCATGACCATGACCGCCGTGCAGAACGCCGCCCAGTCGATTGTGGTCGAGGTGCGGCGCCAGTTCCGCGAGATCAAGGGCATCATGGACGGTTCGGCCGATCCGGACTACGCCAACTGCGTTGACCTGTGCACCCGCGGCGCCCTGCGCTCCATGGTGGCCCCCACGGTGGTGGCCGTGGTGGTTCCGGTGGTCACCGGCCTGATCTTCGGCGTGGAGGGGGTTGTCGGAGTCATCGGCGGCGCCACCGTCACCGGCTTCGTCGTGGCCGTCTTCATGGCTAACGCCGGCGGGGCCTGGGATAACGCCAAGAAGTACATCGAGTCTGGCGCCCACGGCGGCAAGGGCTCCGAGGCGCACAAGGCCGCCGTGATCGGCGACACCGTTGGCGACCCGTTCAAGGACACCACCGGCCCGTCGATCAACACGCTGTTCAAGATGATCTCGACGGTGTCTATCACCGTGGTCTACATCGTCGCCACCTACTCGCTCCTGTAGGCAGCGCAGCCGGAAGTGGCGGTCACCCGATTAGGGTGGCCGCCACTTCCGTTTCCTGGCCGATTGCCCAGGGGCCTCTCGCCCGGAGGCCTTAACCGGGGGCATCACCTGGGGGGACATCACCTGGGGGCCGCGAGAGTACCGTCATCGACCGGCCCAAGACCGGCAGGAGGGAGCCCGCCGGGTGCCTAGCGCTGGCGGGAGCCGCTGGATCGGCAGGCGGCGCTGGGTCGGCGGCCGACGCCGGCTGGGGGTCCGGGCCGGTGGTCAGGACGGTGGTCCAGGCCGCCGCGTACCGGGCGGCGGGCAGCCGGAAGTCCAGCGGCT
Source organism: Promicromonosporaceae bacterium (assembly GCA_009782865.1). Classification (GTDB taxonomy): domain Bacteria; phylum Actinomycetota; class Actinomycetes; order Actinomycetales; family Cellulomonadaceae; genus Xylanimonas. The sequence goes on along the minus strand of WRIF01000009.1, from coordinate 6,712 downwards.
GCTCCCAGGCGTTGAAGAGCAGCAGGAAGGAGTCGTCGTCGCTCTCCTGGCCCGGCTCCTGGCCGGGCAGGTCCCCGTTGAGGAACACGGCCAGTGCCTGCGCATACCCGTTGTCCCAATCCTCGCGGGACATCTGCTGGCCGGCCACATCGAACCACTCGATCTCCGGCAGTCGCTCCGAGGCCAGCACGGCCGGGGGAGAGTAGAAGCGGCGGCGGCGCAACACCGGATGGGCGGCCCGCAGGGCGATCAGCCGCCTGGTGAACTCAAGGAGATCGCGCTGCCAGGGCTGCAGGTTCCAGTTCATCCAGGTCAGCGGCGAGTCTTGGGCGTAGCCGTTGTTGTTGCCCAGCTGGGTGCGCCCGATCTCGTCGCCGTGGGCCAGCAGGGGCACGCCCTGGGAGACGAGGAGGGTGGCCAGGAAGTTGCGGCGCTGCCGGGCGCGCAGCTCGAGGATGGCCGGGTCGGCGGTGGGGCCCTCCACCCCGCAGTTCCACGAGCGATTGAAGCTCTCCCCATCGCGATTGCCCTCGCCATTGGCCTCGTTGTGCTTCGCGTTGTAGCTGACCAGGTCGGCCAGGGTGAAGCCGTCGTGCGCCACCACAAAGTTGATCGAGGCGTGCGGCTTGCGTCCGGTGTTCTCGTACAGATCGGCCGAGCCGGTCAGCCGCTTGGCGAATTCGGGAATCGTGGCCGGCTCCCCGCGCCACAGGTCCCGGACGGTGTCGCGATACTTGCCGTTCCACTCCGACCACAGCGCCGGGAAGCCCCCCACCTGATAGCCGCCCTCACCGAGGTCCCACGGCTCGGCGATGAGCTTGACCTGCGAGACCACCGGGTCTTGGTGGACGATGTCGAAGAAGGCGGAGAGGCGGTCGACCTCGTGGAACTGCCGGGCCAGCGTCGCGGCGAGGTCGAAGCGGAAGCCGTCGATGTGCATCTCCTGGACCCAGTAGCGCAGCGAGTCCATGATCAGCTGCAGCACGGCCGGGGAGCGCATCAGCAGGGAGTTGCCGGTGCCGGTGGTGTCGAAGTAGCGGGCCTCGTCGCCGTCCACCAGGCGGTAGTACTCGCGATTGTCTATCCCGCGCAGGGACAGGGTGGGGCCGCAGTGATCTCCCTCGGCGGTGTGGTTGTAGACCACGTCGAGGATCACCTCGATGCCGGCTCTGTGATAGTTCTTGACCATCTGTTTGAACTCGGCCACCTGCCCGCCGCCCGTGCCCGCCGAGGAGTAGGCGTTGTGCGGCGCGAAGAACCCGATGGTGTTGTATCCCCAGTAGTTGCTCAGGCCCTGGGCCTGCAGCGCGGTGTCCTGCACAAACTGGTGTACCGGCATGAGCTCAACGGCGGTGACTCCCAGGGACAGCAGGTGCCCGATGATGGCCGGATGGCCCATCCCGGCGTGGGTGCCGCGCAGCGGGGGAGGAACGTCGGGGTGCTGCATGGTCATGCCCTTGACATGCGCCTCGTAGAGGACCGTCTGGTGGTAGGGGGTGCGGGGGTGGCGGTCCTGGCCCCAGTCGAAGGCATCGTCGACCACCAGGCCCATCAGGGTGTGCGGGGCCGAGTCGGCCAGAGCGTACGGCCTGGGCGAGTTCAGGGCCTGCCCCGGGTCATCGAGGGGATGGCTGAACAGGGACTGATCGCCGTCGATCTGCCCCGCGATCGCCTTGGCATAGGGATCGAGCAGCAGCTTGCGCGGGTCACAACGGTGGCCCTCCGGTGGGTTCCAGGGCCCGTGGACGCGGTACCCGTAGCGCTGGCCGGGCGCGAGGGCGGGCACCTGGCCGTGCCAGACGTAGGCGTCCACCTCCCGCAGGTCCAGGCGGGTCTCCTTGCCGTCGTCGGCCAGCAGGCAGAGCTCGACGCGCTCGGCCACCGAGGAGTACAGGGCAAAGTTGGTGGCGGTGGGGTGATAGGTGGCGCCCAGGGGATAGGGCCGCCCCGGCTGGAGTCCCATGCTGGTGATTGTGGCGCACCTCGGGCCAAGCCGCGCGGCGAGCGGGGCTGAGGCGCCCGGCGACAGACACGCGGACGATTTACGAAACCCACTGTTGCGAAATGTAGACTCACTGCTGTGAATGACGACTCCACCCGGCAGCGGCTGGTCGAACTGATCACCGCAGAGGGGCCGGTCACCGCCGCCGAGCTCGCCAAGTCCCTGGGGTACACCCAGGCCGGTGTGCGCCGACACCTGGCCCACCTGGAGGATGACGGAGCCATCGTCGTACGCCAGGTGCCCGGAGCCCCCGCCGCCCGGCGGGGACGCCCCGCCCGCGCCTACGTGGTTGCCCCCGGCCGTTCCGGCCTGCCCACCAACTACTGCGACCTGGCGCTCGGCTCCCTGCGCTACCTGCAACACGTCGGCGGACAGGCGGCGATCGACGCCTTCGCCAAGGCGCAGTACGCAGACGTCGTCGAACAGACGCGCCCCCTGCTGACCGCCACCGACCAGATCGGCAAGGCGAGACAGCTGGCCGAGGTGCTCACCGCCGACGGCTTCGCGGCCACGGTGCGCCCGGTCACCAACACCCCGGTGCCGGTCACCCAGCTGAGCCAGGGGCACTGCCCCATGCGGCAGGCCGCCAGCCAGTACCCGCAGTTGTGTGAGGCCGAGCGGCAGGCCTTCTCCACCCTGCTGGGCACCCACCTGCAACGCCTGGCCACCATCGCCGGGGGAGCCCACGCCTGCGTGATCAACATTCCCCTCAACGCCCCAGATAAGGACGCAAATGACTGACCAAGCGGCCACCAAACGCTCCGACGAAGAGATCATCGCGTCGTTGGGGGCATACGAGTACGGCTGGCACGACTCCGACACCGCCGGGGCCGCCGCCCGGCGCGGCCTGTCCGAGCAGGTGGTGCGCGACATCTCCGCCCGCAAGCACGAGCCAGCGTGGATGCTGGAGACCCGCCTGAAGGCCCTGCACCTGTTCGACGTCAAGCCCATGCCCACGTGGGGGGCCGACCTCACCGGCATCGACTTCGACAACATCAAGTACTTTGTGCGCTCCACCGAGCGGCAGGCCACCTCCTGGGAGGACCTGCCCGCAGACATCAAGAACACCTACGACCGCCTGGGCATTCCCGAGGCCGAGAAGCAGCGCCTAGTGGCGGGCGTGGCCGCCCAGTACGAGTCCGAGGTGGTCTACCACCAGATCCGGGAAGACCTCGAGGCCCAGGGCGTCATCTTCCTCGACACCGACACCGCGCTCAAGGAACACCCGGACCTGTTCGCCAAGTACTTCGGCACCGTGGTGCCCATCGGGGACAACAAGTTCGCCTCGCTCAACACGGCCGTCTGGTCGGGCGGCTCCTTCATCTACGTGCCGCCCGGCGTGCACGTGGAAATCCCGCTCCAGGCCTACTTCCGCATCAACACCGAGAACATGGGCCAGTTTGAACGAACCCTGATCATCGCCGCCGAGGGCTCGCATGTGCACTACGTCGAGGGCTGCACCGCCCCCATCTACAAGACGGACTCGCTGCACTCCGCCGTGGTGGAGATCATCGTGGAGCGCGACGCCCGCGTGCGCTACACCACCATCCAGAACTGGTCCAACAACGTCTACAACCTGGTGACCAAGCGGGCGACCGTGGCCGCCGGCGGCACCATGGAGTGGGTGGACGGAAACATCGGGTCCAAGGTGACCATGAAGTACCCGGCCATCGTGTTGCAGGGGGAGCACGCCCGCGGCGAGACCTTGTCGATCGCCTTCTCGGGGGCCGGGCAGCACCAGGACGCCGGCGCCAAGATGATCCACGCCGCCCCCCGCACCTCCTCGTCCATCGTCTCCAAGTCGGTGGCCCGCGGCGGCGGTCGCACCTCGTATCGCGGCCTGGTCAAGGTGCTGCCCGGCGCCGAAGGCTCGGCGAGCAACGTGCTCTGCGATGCCCTCCTCGTAGACCAGATCTCCCGCTCGGACACCTACCCCTACGTCGACGTCCGCGAGGACGATGTCTCGATGGGCCACGAGGCCACCGTCTCGAAGGTGTCCGCCGATCAGCTCTTCTACCTCATGTCGCGCGGCCTGCCCGAGACGGAGGCGATGGCCATGATTGGCCGCGGATTCGTCGAGCCCATCGCCCGCGAACTGCCCATGGAGTACGCCCTGGAACTCAACCGACTAATCGAACTGCAGATGGAAGGATCGGTGGGCTGATGACCGTGTACTCCGAACGCCCGGCGGCGATCCCCGCCGGCTCCCGCGCCGAACGGCTCACCTCCTTCCGCCCGGCCGACTTTCCCGCCCCCACTCGGGCGCTGGAGGAGTGGCGCTTCACCCCGCTGTCGCGCTTCCGCCCGCTGCTGGACGAGGCCTCCTTCGTTGAACCCTGTGACTCCCAGGTCACGCTCGACCTCCCCCCGGGCGCCGACGCGGCGATCACCACGGGCCCCATGGCCGGGCAGGCCGGGGCTCCGGGAGACCGGGCCGCCGTGGTCGCCTGGAACGCCGCCAAGGACACCACCGTCTTGACCATCGCCCAAGGGCAACGCCTGGCCGAGGCGGCTACCGTTGGAGTCCGCGGCGGTGGCCTGGACCGGCCCTGCGCCCGTCACCTGCTGATTCGCGCCGAGGCGGGATCGTCCGCCACGGTGGTGCTGGAGTATGCCGGGCCGGCCCTGCTGAGCGAGACCGTAGAGATAGTGGTCGACGACGGCGCCGACCTGACGATAGTTACCGTCCAGGATTGGGAGGCCGGTTCGGTGCATGCCGCCAGCCACCGGGCGGTGGTCGGCGCGGAGGCCAGGCTCAAGCACATCTGCGTGACCCTCGGCGGCGACGCCGTGCGCATCACCCCGGACGCCGAGTTTCGCGGGGAGGGCGGTGAGGTCGAATTTGTCGGCCTGTACTTTGCCGATGCCGGGCAGCATCTGGAGCACCGCCTGTTTGTCGACCACAATCAGCCGCGCTGCAAGTCGCGCGTCACCTATAAGGGTGCGCTGCAGGGCCAGGACGCCCACGCCGTCTGGGTGGGAGACGTCCTCATCCAGGCGCACGCCGAGGGCACCGACACCTACGAGCTCAACCGCAACCTCGTGCTCACCAAGGGGGCGCGCGCCGACTCGGTGCCCAACCTGGAGATCGAGACCGGCGAGATCGAGGGGGCCGGCCACGCCTCGGCCACCGGCCGCTTCGACGACGAGCAGCTCTTCTACCTGATGAGCCGGGGCGTGCCCGAGGACGAGGCCCGCCGTCTGGTGGTGCGCGGCTTCTTCGGGGAACTCATCGACCAGATCGAGGTGCCTGCGGTGCGCGCCCGCCTGATCGCCGCCATCGACGGCGAACTGGAGCTGACCATGGGGGTGTCGTCATGAGCCTGCAGGTCGCCTGTAAGGCCTCGGCCGTCGCCAGTGGTGCGGTGCGGCGCGCGGTGGTGGACAACGTCATGCTGGCCATCGTGCACGCCCCCGACGGCCAGTGGTACGCCCTGGCGGGCCAGTGCTCGCACATGGGCTCCTCCCTGGCCGGCGGAGAGGTGATCGTCGACGGCGACACCTGCCTGCTGAGGTGCCCCGGCCACGGCGCCCTCTTCGACGTTGCCACCGGCAGGCCGACCACCGGTCCCGCCTTCGCCCCCATAGCCACCTATCCCGTAGTCCTCGACGGCGACGCCGTCCTAGTCGATGTAGAAGGAGTCAAGTAATGGCCACCCTGGAGATTCGCGACCTGCACGTCATGGTCGAGACCAAGGAGGGCGACAAGCCCATCCTGCGCGGCGTTGACCTGACGATCAACTCTGGTCAGACGCACGCCATCATGGGCCCCAACGGCTCCGGCAAGTCCACCCTCGCCGCCGCCATCATGGGCCACCCGCGCTACACCGTCACCGCCGGCACGATCCGGCTAGACGGGGCGGACGTGCTGGAGATGAGCGTCGACGAACGCGCCCGCGCCGGCCTCTTCCTGGCCATGCAGTACCCGGTCGAGGTGGCCGGGGTCTCGGTGGCCAACTTCCTGCGCACCGCCAAGACCGCCGTCGCCGGCCAGGCCCCCGCCCTGCGGACATGGGGCAAGGAGGTCAAGACGGCCATGGACAACCTGCGCATCGATGCGGCCTTTGCCGAACGGTCCGTGAACGAGGGCTTCTCCGGCGGGGAGAAGAAGCGGCACGAGATCCTGCAGCTCGAACTGCTGAAGCCGAAGTTCGCCATCCTGGACGAGACCGACTCCGGCCTGGACATCGACGCCCTGCGCGTGGTTTCCGAGGGCGTCAATCGGGCGCTGGAGAACACCGATGTTGGGGTGCTGCTCATCACCCACTACACCCGGATCTTGCGCTACATCAATCCCGACTATGTGCACGTGTTTGTGGACGGGCGCATTGCCGAGGAGGGCGGGCCGGAGCTGGCCGAACGGCTGGAGACCGAGGGATACGTCCGGTACCTGGGCGTCGGCGCTACGATGAACTGATGGACCAGAGCAGCCTGCGCGCGCAGTTCCCCATCCTGGGCGTGCCGGGGCGGGGCGGGCGGGCGCTGAACTACCTGGACACGGCGGCCACGGCCCAGAAGCCCCTGGCGGTGATCGACGCCGAGCTGGAGTTCTACCGCTCGGGCTACGGCCCGGTGCACCGGGGGGCCCACCTGCTGGCCGAGGGCGCCACCGAGGCGTTCGAGGCGGCCCGCGCCGACGTGGCCGCTCTGGTGGGGGCCCGCCCAGACGAGATGGTCTGGACGGCGGGCGCCACGGCCGGGCTCAACCTG
>WRIF01000008.1 GCA_009782865.1 Promicromonosporaceae bacterium | reverse complement strand
TGGCTCAGTTGGTAGAGCAACGGTCTCCAAAACCGTAGGTCGCAGGTTCGAGTCCTGTCGCCCCTGCACGTTCCCTACCTGGCCGCCGCTCTGGCGGCCAGCGGTGTCAATGAATGAGGTAACAATGTCCGAAGTAGTCTCGGCAGGCAAGGCTCCCCAGGCGAGCGACAAGAAGTCGATCTTCGCCCGCATCGCGCTCTTCTGGCGCCAGGTCATCGCCGAACTCAAGAAGGTCGTCTCCCCGAGCCGGCAGGAGATGCTGAAGCTCACCGGGGTCGTCCTGGTGTTCGTGATCATTGTCATGGTCTTCATCGGCGTGCTCGACTACCTCATCGGCCTGGGCATGTTCCACGTCCTCGGCGGCTGAGCAGCCCTGGAATACGGCAAACCCCAACCGATCGCGAAAGCAGGCAGTCTGTGACCACCGACTTCGAAGACGTGTCCCCCGAGGCAGAAATTGCCGACGTCGCCGCCACCGCCGAGGTGACCGTCGACGACGAGGGCGTTGTCGTCGTACCCGAAGACCTCGCCGTCGAACCGGTAGCCGACGCCGCCGTCGTCCCGGACGAGGAAGACGTTGCCGCGCCGGCCGAGGCTGACGCCGCGCCGGCCGATGACGCCGAGGCCACCTTCAAGCGCACCCTGGCCTCGCAGCTGGGCGACTGGTACGTGATCCACTCCTACGCCGGCTACGAGAACCGCGTCAAGCAGAACCTGCTCACCCGCATCCAGACCCTCAACATGGAGGACTACATCTTCCAGATCGAGGTGCCGATGGAAGAGGTGACCGAGATCAAGAACGCGCAGAAGAAGGTGGTCAAGCGCGTTCGCATCCCCGGCTACGTCCTGGTGCGCATGGACCTCACCGACGACTCCTGGGGCGCCGTGCGGCACACCCCTGGGGTCACCGGCTTTGTGGGCCACACCCACCAGCCCGTGCCCCTGAGCATCGACGAGGTGTTCTCGATGCTGGCCCCCGCCCTCGACTCGCCGGTGGCCGACGCCAAGATCGCTGAGAAGACGCGGGCCAAGGCCGCCGACGCGATTGCCATCGAGTACGAGATCGGCGAGGCCGTCAACGTGACCGACGGCCCGTTCGATGGGCTGCCCGCGACGATCTCCGAGATCAACGTCGAGGCCCGCAAGCTCACCGTGCTGGTGTCCATCTTCGGCCGCGAGACCCCCGTCGAGCTGGCCTTCGCCCAGGTCGCCAAGATTTAACCCTCGTGGGTGGCGGCGGCTCCTCGGGCCGCCCCGAAACCGCGAGGGCGACAACTGAACAGGCTTCCCGCCGTCGTTCTCTACAGACAGCGGCGGGTTTCTGCCGTCGGCACCCCGACGGCATCGCAACCGGGTCATCGCTCCTGAGCGTCGGCCCACCAAGTTAGGAAAGGGGAAGCAACATGCCTCCCAAGTCAAAGAAGGTCGCTGGCCTGATCAAGCTGCAGATCAACGCCGGTGCCGCCACTCCCGCCCCCCCGATCGGCCCCGCGCTCGGTCAGCACGGCGTCAACATCATGGAGTTCTGCAAGGCGTACAACGCGGCCACCGAGTCGCAGCGCGGCAACGTGGTCCCGGTTGAGATCACCGTCTACGAGGACCGTTCGTTCACCTTCATCACCAAGACGCCGCCCGCCGCGGAGCTGATCAAGAAGGCCGCCGGCCTGCAGAAGGGTTCCGGCACCCCGCACACCGTCAAGGTGGGCTCCATCACCATGGATCAGGCGCGGCAGATCGCCCAGACCAAGATGGAAGACCTCAACGCCAACGACATCGAGGCCGGCGCCAAGATCATCGCCGGCACCGCCCGCTCCATGGGCATCACCGTTTCCGCCTGACAGTTAGTCAGGCGGTAGGTTGCCGGGCGGGCGGCCGCGCAGCGGACCGCCACGGACGGTAACCGTTCCGCTTAGTTTCGAGTACACCAGCCCCGCACCCTCGGGGTGAAGCTGTGGCAGAGCGCCCGGACTGCGAGCGTTCGCTACGACCACGAAAGGAGACCATTATGGTCAAGCACTCCAAGGGCTACCGCAACGTAGCCGACAAGATCGACCGCGAGAACTTCTACACCCCGCTGGAGGCCGTGCGCCTGGCGAAGGAGACCTCGCCCACCAAGTTCGACGCCACCGTCGAGGTGGCCATGCGCCTGGGCGTCGACCCGCGCAAGGCCGACCAGATGGTGCGTGGCACCGTAAACCTGCCGCACGGCACCGGCAAGACCGCCCGTGTGCTCGTCTTCGCCGAGGGCCCCAAGGCGCTCGAGGCGGAGGAGGCCGGCGCCGATATCGTTGGCGGCGACGAGCTGATCCAGCAGGTGGCCGACGGCTTCATCGACTTCGATGTCGCCGTGGCTACGCCTAACCTGATGGGCAAGGTCGGCCGCCTGGGTAAGGTGCTGGGTCCCCGTGGCCTGATGCCCAACCCTAAGACCGGCACCGTGACGATGGACGTGGCCAAGGCCATCAGCGACATTAAGGGCGGCAAGATCGCCTTCCGGGTCGACAAGCACGCCAACATGCACTTCATCATTGGCAAGGCCTCGTTCGACGAGACCCAGCTGGTGGAGAACTATGGCGCCGCCCTCGACGAGGTGCTGCGGCTGAAGCCGTCTTCCTCCAAGGGTCGCTACCTCACCAAGGTGACGATCTCCACGACGATGGGCCCCGGCATCCCTGTGGACCCGAGCCGCACCACCAAGCTGACCGAAGACTGATTCGGTCCGGCGCCGCCTGGGCGTCTGCAACCACCGCAACGCCGCTGTCCCGGATACGGGGCGGCGGCGTTCGCGTTACCCAGTTTCCGCCCGATGATGAGCCCGGAGGGCGCCACCTTCGGACGGAAGTTGAAACGTTTCGATAGCCTGGCAAGTCAACCCCCAATACCCGAGGATTTGCGTTGCACAACTTGACCCAGGGGTCACCCACCCGCCTGATCCTGAAGTTCGCCTCCCCGATCCTGCTCGGCGCCTTCTTCCAGCAGGCCTACCTGCTCGTCGACGCCGCCGTGGTCGGCAACTTCATGGGGGCCCAGTCCCTGGCGGCCGTCGGCTCTACTGGCGCCATGGTCTTCCTCCTCATGGGCCTCAGCTTCGGAAGCAGCCAGGGCTTGGCCATTCCCATCTCCCGGGCGTTCGGCGCCGGGGATCATGCGGCGGTACGGCGCTTCTTCGCCGCCGGCCTGCTGATCTCGGCCGGTGTGGCGGTGGTGATAGCCCTGATCGGTGGCGGGTTTGCCCGCCAGATCCTTTCCCTGTCCGGGACCCCGGCCGAGATCGTTGACGAGGCCGTTGCCTTCATGACCGTGCTGCTGGGGGGCTCGGTGGTCTCGGTGGCCATGAACTACCTGGTGGCCGCGATCCGGGCGCTGGGCGACTCCAAGACCCCGCTGTACTTCCTGGTCGGCTCCTCGCTGCTCAACGGGGTGCTCGTCTTCGCCTTCGTGGGGGGCCTGCAGTGGGGGGTGAGGGGGGCGGCGATCGCCACCCTCGTGTCTCACCTGGCCGCCGCGGTGGGCATGCTGCTGGTGATCAATTGGCGCATCCCCGAGTTGCGCCCCAGCCGCGCCGAGTGGTCGCACTGCCTGCAGGGCATTCGCGAGCCGCTGCGCAACGGCCTGCCGATGGCGGTGCAGATGGCGATGCTGGGTGTGGGTGGCCTGGCAATCCAGATTGCGGTCAACCGGCTGGGCACAGACGCCGTTGCCGCCCACACGGCGTCTGGCCGCCTGGTGCACGTGGCCTTCATGCCGATGCTGACCTTCGGCATGGCCACCGTCACCTTTGTGGCGCAGAACCGCGGCGCGGGGCAGTGGCGCCGCATCCGGCAGGGGGTGTTCCGGGCCGGGGTGATCGGCGTGATCATGGCCGTGGTCTTCGGCGGCGCCATCGCCGCCTTCGGCAACCACGTGGTGGGCCTCCTCGTCGGCTTCGACCAGGTCGAGGTTCTCGAGTTGACCCGGGTCTTCTTCCTGATCGACGGCCCGCTGTTCTGGATCATCGCGATTGGCATCGTGCTGCGCAACGCCCTGCAGGGGATGGGCACCCCGGCGATTCCCCTGCTTTCTTCCGTGTTGGAGACCGGTGGCCGCGTGCTGGCCGCCATCTTCCTGATCGCCCCGCTTGGCTTTGTTGGGGTGGCCTTGGCCCAGCCGCTGGCCTGGATCATCGGGATCGTCCCGATGTCGATCGCCTGGGCGCGCCACCGCCGCCGCCTCAAGGCGCAGGAACTCGACGAGGAGTTGGCCACCGCCATCGCGCCGGCCGCGCCGCTGGCCGCCGACCGCGACGCCCTTGGCGATGCAGCGGTATCCACCCCCGAGGCGGATCGCGACTTCGACATCGCGGTGTAGCGCGCCCAAGGGGATTTGGCCAGCGGGCCGGGGTCGGGTACAGTTCGGCGGGTCACCAAAGACCGCCGGTCGCCCGACCGTCGTCGCCCTGGTTCCCCAGGGCGGAGGCGAGAAGGCCGAAGTTCCTCACCGCAGGGGGCCAGCGCAGGTACGAGCCGCAGGGCCAGCCGCGCAAGCGAGCAGCCCCCAAGCCCCGCCTGCGCGGGGCTTTTTTGTTGCGAGGAGCCCGCTGAGGCCGGATGGTCTTCCCTAACGGAAGGATTGCCATGGCGAGGCCGGACAAGGCAGCAGCTGTTGCAGAACTCGCGGACCTGTTCCGCGGTTCCAACGCAGCCGTGCTGACCGAGTACCGCGGGCTCACCGTCGCGCAGCTCAAGGAGTTGCGCCGGTCGCTCAGCGGCAACGCAAACTACGCCGTGGTGAAGAACACGCTAACCCTGATCGCGGCCAAGGAGGCCGGCATCGAAGGACTCGATGCCGACCTCAAGGGCCCGTCCGCCGTGGCCTTTGTGACCGGTGACCCGGTCACAACCGCCAAGGGTCTGCGCGACTTCGCCAAGGCGAACCCCGCACTGATCATCAAGGCTGGTGTCCTCGACGGCGCCTTCCTGACCGCTGCGGAGATCAACAAGCTCGCCGACCTCGAGTCGCGCGAGGTACTCCTGGCCAAGGCCGCGGGTGCAATGAAGGCCAAGATGTCCATGGCCGCTTGCATGTTCGCCGCCAAGACCTCCGGCGCTGCCCGCGCCATCGATGCCCTGCGTCAGAAGCAGGAAGCCGCCGCCTGAGCGTCGCCTGACGCCCAGACAGCAGCAAACCACCAACCCAATTCCCGCTTCTGACCGAAGCAAAACCTGAGAGGAACGCCACCATGGCTAAGCTCACCAACGAAGAGCTCATCGAACACTTCAAGGGCATGACCCTGATCGAACTGTCTGACTTCGTCAAGATCTTCGAGGAGACCTTCGACGTCACCGCCGCCGCCCCGGCCGCCGTGGCCGTCGCCGCCGCCGGCCCCGCCGGCGACGCCCCCGCCGCCGAGGAGAAGGACGAGTTTGACGTCGTCCTCGTTGCCGCCGGCGACAAGAAGATCCAGGTCATCAAGGAGGTGCGCGCCCTGACCTCCCTCGGCCTGAAGGAGGCCAAGGACCTCGTTGACGGTGCCCCCAAGCCCGTCCTCGAGGGTGCCGCCAAGGATGTCGCCGAGGCCGCCAAGGCCCAGCTGGAAGGCGCCGGCGCCACCGTCGAGCTCAAGTGATGACCGCGGGCCCAGCCCGCTGATCACCGAACAGCCGAGGCCCCGTTCCTGCCCGCAAGGGGGGAGCGGGGCCTCGGCGTCTGCGCCGGCCCCCGGCCCGATGGTTCGAGTGACCCTCACCGGCCCGAACCACACTGGCCGAATTCCGCCGGGCCACGGACGCCGCGCATCGCGCGCCGTTGCCGCGAAACACCCCCCGCCCACCACTTGACCGACGACAAGTTCCCGTTACCCTACGCGCCAGCCTGGACAGGCCGGCGGTTTATCGGTTAGGATCACACTTTGCGCTCGCGTGCGCTCTCGCGACCCCAACCCCTGGTAGGTCAAATGGTGTGCACGCAAGCCGACCGCGTGCCCACGTACTGCAGGGAAGGACCCCCCTCTTGGCTGCCTCGCGCACCCCTTCTGCTCCCACCGCCGACGCCATCGCGAATCGCACCGCGTCTCGCCGCGTCTCCTTTGCCAAAACCTATGAGCCACTGGAGGTCCCTGACCTTCTCGGCCTGCAGCTCGAGTCGTTCGACTGGCTGCTAGGGAACGACGCCTGGCGGGCCCGTGTGGCCGCCGCGGGCGGCTCGGTTCCCGACAAGTCGGGACTGGAGGAGATCTTCGAGGAGATTTCCCCGATCCAGGACTTCGCCGAGTCCATGCAGCTGAGCTTCTCGAACCACCGGTTTGAGCCGCCGAAGTACACCCCTGCCGAGTGCAAGGAGAAGGACTTCACCTACGCCGCCCCGCTCTTTGTCACCGCCGAGTTCTACAACGACGGCACCGGCGAGATCAAGAGCCAGACGGTGTTCATGGGCGACTTCCCCCTGATGACCCCGCGCGGCACCTTCATCATCAACGGCACCGAGCGCGTGGTTGTCTCGCAGCTGGTCCGTTCCCCGGGCGTGTACTTCGAGCGCACCCCGGACAAGACGTCCGACAAGGACATCTTCTCCGCCAAGATCATCCCCTCCCGCGGGGCCTGGCTGGAGTTTGAGATCGACAAGCGCGACGCCGTCGGCGTCCGTATCGACCGCAAGCGCAAGCAGTCGGTCACGGTGCTGCTCAAGGCGCTCGGCATGACCGAACAGCAGATCCGCAAGGAGTTCGCCAGCTACCCGGTGGTGCTGGAGACCCTGGAGAAGGACGTCCCGCAGACGCAGGACGAGGCCCTGATCGACATGTACCGCAAGATCCGCCCGGGCGAGCCGCCCACCATCGACGCGGGTCGCCAGCTGCTGCAGAACTTCTACTTCAACCCCAAGCGCTACGACCTGGCCAAGGTCGGCTCGCACAAGATCGCCAAGAAGCTGGGGCTCAAGCGGGAGCTGTCCGAGTCGGTGCTGCGCCTCGAGGACGTGGTGGCGACCATCAAGTACCTGGCCGCGCTGCACGGCGACGTGGCCACGTTCGCCGGGGTTAGCCGCGATGGCGAGGTCATCGACGTGCGCGTCGAGACCGACGACATCGACCACTTCGGCAACCGCCGCATCCGCGCGGTTGGCGAGTTGATCCAGAACCAGGTCCGCACCGGCCTGTCCCGCATGGAGCGGGTGGTCCGCGAGCGCATGACCACGCAAGACGTCGAGGCCATCACGCCGCAGACCCTAATCAACATTCGCCCCGTGGTGGCGAGCATCCGCGAGTTCTTCGGCACCTCGCAGCTCTCGCAGTTTATGGACCAGAACAACCCGCTGGCCGGCCTGACGCACAAGCGGCGCCTCAACGCGCTCGGCCCCGGTGGCCTTTCGCGTGACCGCGCCGGCATGGAGGTCCGCGACGTCCACTCCAGCCACTACGGCCGCATGTGCCCCATCGAGACCCCGGAAGGCCCGAACATCGGCCTCATCGGCTCGCTGGCCTCCTTCGGCCGCATCAACCCGTTCGGCTTCATCGAGACGCCGTACCGCCGGGTGATCGACGGCGTGGTGCAGGACGAGATCGTCTACCTCACTGCCGACGACGAGGACCGCTCGATCATCGCCCAGGCCAACACCCCCATCGACGTGAAGGGCAAGCTGCTCGCCGACCGGGTGCTGGTGCGTGTCTCCGGCGGCGAGACCGCCGATGTGCCGCCCACCGAGGTCGAGTACATCGACGTCTCCCCGCGGCAGATGGTCTCCGTGGCCACCGCGCTGATTCCCTTCCTGGAGCACGACGACGCCAACCGCGCCCTGATGGGTGCGAACATGCAGCGTCAGGCCGTGCCGCTGGTCCGCGCCGAGATGCCGCTGGTCGGCACCGGCATGGAGCGCCGCGCTGCCATCGACGCCGGAGACGTGGTCACCGCCACCAAGTCCGGTGTGGTCAAGGAGGTCTCCGCCGATCTGGTGGTGGTCGCCAACGACGACGGCACCGAGACCAGCTACCGGATCGCGAAGTTTGTCCGCTCCAACCAGGGCACCTCCTACAACCAGCGGGTGATCGTCTCCGAGGGCGACCGGGTGGAGGTCGGCCCCGACGCCGCTCACTCCACCGTGATCGCTGACGGCCCCGCCACCGATGAGGGCGAGCTCTCGCTCGGCCGCAACCTGCTCGTGGCGTTCATGAGCTGGGAGGGCCACAACTACGAGGACGCGATCATCTTGTCGCAGCGCCTGGTGGAGGACGACGGCTTGTCCTCGATTCACATCGAGGAGCACGAGGTCGACGCCCGCGACACCAAGCTGGGCCCGGAAGAGATCACCCGCGACATCCCGAACGTGGCCGAAGAGGCGCTTGCCGACCTGGACGAGCGCGGCATCATCCGCATCGGTGCCGAGGTCGGCGCCGGCGACGTGCTGGTCGGCAAGGTCACCCCGAAGGGTGAGACCGAGCTGACCCCGGAGGAGCGCCTGCTGCGCGCCATCTTCGGGGAGAAGTCCCGCGAGGTTCGCGACACCTCCCTGAAGGTGCCGCACGGCGAGCAGGGCACGGTCATCGCGGTCCGCGAGTTCAACCGGGAGGACGGCGACGAGCTGCCCGCCGGGGTCAACCAGCTGGTCCGCGTGTACATCGCCCAGCGCCGCAAGATCACGGTCGGTGACAAGCTGGCCGGCCGCCACGGCAACAAGGGCGTGATCTCCAAGATCCTGCCGCAGGAGGACATGCCGTTCCTGCCCGACGGCACCCCGGTCGACGTGATCCTGAACCCCCTGGGTGTTCCGGGTCGAATGAACGTCGGCCAGGTGCTGGAGACCCACCTTGGCTGGGTTGCCAGCCGGGGCTGGGATGTGGACCACCCCGAGCAGCCGGCGGCCAACCTGGCCGACCCCACCTGGAAGGACTCCCTGCCGGCCTTCGCCGCCAAGTCGGAGCCCTTCAACCCGGTTGCCACCCCGGTGTTCGACGGCTTGTCCGAGCCCGCGCTGCGCGGCCTGCTCGGCACCACCTCCCGCCCCGAGCGCGACAAGTTCGCCAAGGCGGAGTCCGAGCACACGCCGTATGACGCCGCCATGGTCGGCCCGGAGGGTCGCATGGTTGGCCCGGACGGCAAGGCCCGCCTGTTCGACGGCCGCTCCGGCGAGCCGTTCCCGGACGCGGTGGCCGTCGGCTACATGTACATCTTGAAGCTGCACCACCTGGTGGACGACAAGATTCACGCCCGCTCCACCGGCCCCTACTCGATGATCACCCAGCAGCCGCTCGGCGGTAAGGCCCAGTTCGGTGGCCAGCGCTTCGGGGAGATGGAGGTGTGGGCCCTGGAGGCGTACGGCGCCGCCTACACGCTGCAGGAGCTGTTGACCATCAAGTCGGACGACGTTCCGGGCCGCGTGAAGGTCTACGAGGCGATCGTCAAGGGCGAGAACATCCCGGACTCCGGCATTCCCGAATCGTTCAAGGTGCTGCTCAAGGAGATGCAGTCGCTGTGCTTGAACGTCGAGGTGCTGAGCGCCGACGGTACGCCGATCGAGATGAAGGAGTCCGATGAGGACGCATACCGCGTCGCAGAGGACCTCGGCATCAACCTGGCTGGCCGCCCGGGCTCCGTCTCCGGCATCGACGAAATCTGATGCGCCTTGGCCGGCGGGCGGCGTCCCCCGATGGTGACGACTCCCGCCAGCCGAACGCTTACATCCCTAGACGAGATACAAGAACTTTTCAAAGCTAAACGGAAGTAGGACACCTTGCTCGACGTCAACGTCTTCGACGAGCTGCGCATCGGCCTGGCCACCGCGGATGACATCCGCCAGTGGTCGCACGGTGAAGTAAAGAAGCCGGAAACCATTAACTACCGCACCCTCAAGCCGGAGAAGGACGGGCTCTTCTGCGAGAAGATCTTCGGCCCCACCCGCGACTGGGAGTGCTACTGCGGCAAGTACAAGCGCGTGCGCTTCAAGGGCATCGTCTGCGAGCGCTGTGGTGTGGAGGTGACCCGCTCCAAGGTGCGCCGTGAGCGCATGGGTCACATCGAGCTGGCGGCCCCCGTCACCCACATCTGGTTCTTCAAGGGCGTGCCCTCGCGGCTCGGCTACCTGCTGGACCTGGCGCCCAAGGACCTGGAAAAGGTCATCTACTTCGCGGCCTACATGATCACCTGGGTTGACGAGGAGCTGCGCACCGAGGACCTTCCAAACCTGCAAGCCGAGATCGACCTGGAGGTCAAGCAGATCACCGATCAGCGCGACGACGCCATCAACACCCGCGCCATCAAGCTGGAGGCGGACCTGGCCGAGCTGGAGGCCGAGGGTGCCACCAATGCGGTGAAGAAGAAGCTGCGCGAGGCCGCCGAGCGCGAGATGAACAACCTTCGCAAGAAGGCCGACCAGGAACTCGACCGCCTGGACCTGGTGTGGAGCACGTTCAAGGACCTCAAGGTTGCCGACCTGATGGGCGACGAGCTGCTCTACCGCGCCCTGCAGGCCCGCTTCGGGGAGTACTTCGAGGGCTACATGGGCGCCGAGGCGATCCAGCGTCGCCTGGCCTCCTTCGACCTGGAGTCCGAGGCCAAGTCGCTGCGCGAGATCATCGTGGGCGGCAAGGGCCAGCGCAAGACCCGCGCCCTGAAGCGCCTGAAGGTGGTCAACGCCTTCCTGACCACCACCAACAGCCCCACCTCGATGGTGCTGAACTCGGTGCCGGTCATCCCGCCGGACCTGCGCCCCATGGTGCAGCTCGACGGTGGCCGCTTCGCCACCTCCGACCTCAACGACCTCTACCGTCGCGTGATCAACCGCAACAACCGCCTCAAGCGCCTGCTTGACCTCGGTGCGCCCGAGATCATCGTGAACAACGAGAAGCGCATGCTGCAGGAGGCCGTCGACTCGCTGTTCGACAACGGCCGCCGCGGCCGCCCCGTCACTGGCCCCGGCAACCGCCCGCTGAAGTCCATCTCGGACATGCTCAAGGGCAAGCAGGGCCGCTTCCGGCAGAACCTGCTGGGCAAGCGCGTCGACTACTCGGGCCGCTCGGTCATCGTGGTCGGCCCCACCCTGAAGCTGCACCAGTGCGGCCTGCCCAAGACCATGGCCCTGGAGCTGTTCAAGCCGTTTGTGATGAAGCGCCTGGTCGACCTGTCGCACGCCCAGAACATCAAGTCCGCCAAGCGCATGGTCGAGCGGCAGCGCTCGGTGGTGTGGGACGTGCTCGAGGAGATCATCTCCGAGCACCCCGTGCTGCTGAACCGCGCCCCCACCCTGCACCGCCTGGGCATCCAAGCCTTCGAGCCGGTACTGATGGAGGGCAAGGCCATCCACCTGCACCCGCTGGTCTGTGCCGCCTTCAACGCCGACTTCGACGGCGACCAGATGGCCGTCCACCTGCCGCTCTCGGCAGAGGCGCAGGCCGAGGCCCGCATCCTGATGCTCTCGGCCAACAACATCCTGAAGCCCTCGGACGGCCGCCCGGTGACCATGCCCACCCAGGACATGATCATCGGCCTGCACCACCTGACCTCGCTGCACGAGGACGGCCTGGGCGCCTACGCGGTCGACCCCGAGACGGGACTCGCCTCCGGCGTGTTCTCCTCCAAGGCCGAGGCCATCATGGCCTTTGACCGCGGCGACCTGGACCTCAACGCCCCGATCAAGATCCGCTCCCGGGCGGTGCGCCACGCGGACATCGACCTGGAAACGGACAACGGCTCGGACGACGTCGTGTTCGCAGACGATGCCATGCCCGCCGGCCTGGTCACCGGCGATGCGTTCCTGCTGGACACCACGCTGGGTCGCGCCCGCTTCAACGAGGCGCTCCCCGTGGACTACCCGTTCCAGAACCGCCTGATCGGCAAGAACCAGCTTTCCGAGATCGTCAACGACCTTGCCGAGCGCTACCCCAAGGTGGAGGTCGGGGCGGCCCTGGACGCCCTGAAGGACTCCGGCTACCGCTGGGCCACCCGCTCCGGGGTGACCATCGCCGTCTCGGATGTGGCCATGCCCGCCGAGAAGAACGCGATCCTCGCAGAGCACCAGACCCGCGCCGAGAAGGTGCAGGGGCAGTTCGACAAGGGCCTGATCACCGACGACGAGCGCCGTCAGGAGCTCATCGAGATCTGGACCCAGGCCACCGACAAGGTGGCCAAGGTGATGCGCGAGAACCTCGAGCACAACCCGGAGAACACCCTGTACCGCATGGTGTCCTCCGGGGCCCGAGGCAACTGGATGCAGGTCCGTCAGATCGCCGGCATGCGCGGCCTGGTGGCCAACCCGAAGGGTGAGATCATCCCGCGCCCGATCAAGTCGAACTACCGCGAGGGCCTCTCGGTCCTCGAGTACTTCATCGCCTCGCACGGTGCCCGCAAGGGCCTGGCCGACACGGCGCTGCGCACCGCCGACTCCGGGTACCTGACCCGGCGCCTGGTGGACGTCTCCCAGGACGTGATCGTCCGGGAGGAAGACTGCGGCACCAACCGCGGCCTGGTCCTGCCGGTCGGCAGGCAGGTTGACGACGCCTTCGAGCTCGACGTGCGCGTCGAGACCTCGCTGTACGCCCGCAACCTGGCCCGTGACGCCGTCGACTCCAACGGCCTGACCGTGGTGCCCGCCGGCATCGACGTGGGCGACGCCGAGATCGCCGCCCTGCAGAAGGCCGGGATCGAGGAGGTGCGCGTCCGCTCCGTGCTGACCTGTGAATCTCGGGTGGGCACCTGCGCTCAGTGCTACGGCCGCTCGCTGGCCTCCGGCAAGCTGGTGGACATCGGTGAGGCCGTCGGCATCATCGCCGCCCAGTCCATCGGTGAGCCCGGCACCCAGCTGACGATGCGTACCTTCCACACCGGTGGTGTGGCCTCGGCCGACGACATCACGCAGGGTCTGCCGCGTGTCACCGAGCTGTTCGAGGCCCGCACCCCTAAGGGTGAGGCGCCGATTGCCGAGTTCACCGGTCGCATCGCCATCGAGGACGGCGAGCGCTCGCGCACGCTGATCCTCACCCCGGACGATGGCTCCGAGGAGATTCGCTACCTGGTGGCCCGCCGTGCCCGCCTCCTCATCGCGGACGGCGACCACGTGCAGGTCGGCACCCAGCTGACGCAGGGTGCCCGCGACCCGAAGAAGGTGCTGCGCATCCTGGGGCCCCGTGCCGCCCAGAAGTTCCTGGTGGACGAGGTGCAGGAGACCTACCGCAGCCAGGGCGTGGAGATTCACGACAAGCACATCGAGGTGATCGTCCGCCAGATGCTGCGCCGCGTGACCGTGCTCGACTCTGGTGACACCATCCTGCTGCCGGGTGAGCTCGCCGAGCGCTCCCGCTTCGAGGACGCCAACCGCGCGGCGGTGGCCGAGTCCGGCACGCCGGCCTCGGGTCGCCCCGAGCTGATGGGCATCACCAAGGCCTCGCTCGCCACCGACTCGTGGCTGTCCGCGGCCTCCTTCCAGGAGACCACCCGCGTGCTCACGGAGGCCGCCATGAGCGGTCGCCGCGACCCGCTGCTGGGCCTCAAGGAGAACGTGATCATCGGTAAGCTCATCCCCGCCGGTACGGGCCTGGCCCGCTACCGCAATGTGGACGTGGAGCCGACCGAGCAGGCCAAGTCCGAGCTGTACCCGACCTTCGGGTACGAGGAGATCGACTTCCCGACCCTGGGCATGGGGTCGGGCGAGGCGATCCCGCTGGAGGACCTCGACTTCGGAGAGTTCCGCTAGGCCTTCCTCGCCGGTTGAGGAGCCCGTAGGGCGTCTCGAAACCAAGCGAGAGATAACCGCACAATCGACCCAGGGGGTCGGCCAGTTCACCCCACGAAGTTCTGCGCTCAGCGCAGATACTTCGTGAGGACCCCGAACATAGGCCGACCCCCTTCGTCGTCCTCCAGCAAGACCAGCCACCCCCTGCTCTCGGAGCCCCCGCGAATGTATCTGAGCGCAGCGAAGAACTTCGCGGGGTTGGCTTCGCGGGGTAAATCCGCAGGTGGGAGGCCCTTTCGCGCGCTGGTGCGGGCCAGCACGCAGGCCACCTCGGAAACTACGCAGACACCTTGCGTAATAACGGTACGGCGACGGAAAATACGCCTTTTGGCGACATCTG
>WRIF01000007.1 GCA_009782865.1 Promicromonosporaceae bacterium | reverse complement strand
CACCAGGGCGGTCTGCTCCCCGATGCGCGGGGCGGGGGTGGGGGGCTGAACGGACTCGACCGCGGCATCCCGGTCCATCCACGCCCAGCCGGGGGCGATGAAGGCGGTCAGCAGCGCGACCAACAGCACGATGGCACCGCCGACGATGGCCAGGTTTCGCCGCCGTCGGCGGAACACCGCCGGGTCTACGACGGGGCGAGCGGCAACCGCCTGCTTTGCCTTGCCCACTGCGCCTCCCTTGCTGGTCTCGCGACCGTCGCGATGTGGGCGCCAGGATACGGGGGACGGGCGGCGATCTGGGTGAGGTGGGGCGGAATGCCGGGAAATGTCGGTGCCTACCGCTAGCCTCGGCCTCATGCCCTCGCGCCCCGCCCCCGCCCGCCCCGCCTACGCCTGCGTCGAGTGCGGCTGGACGGCCGTCAAGTGGGTGGGGCGTTGCGGGGAGTGTCAGGCGTGGGGGACGGTGGCAGAGGCGGGCGCGGCCACGGCGGGACCGCGAACGACGGCGGTGACTCCGCCGCGCGGGGCTGCCCAGCCGATTGCGGAGGTCTCCCTGGAGAACGCCCGTGCCGTGCCCACCGGGGTGCCAGAACTGGACCGGGTGTTGGGCGGCGGGCTGGTGCCCGGGGCGGTGATCTTGCTGGCCGGAGAGCCGGGGGTGGGCAAGTCCACCCTGCTGTTGGAGGCGGCGGCCACCTTCGCCCGCGGCGCCAGCGGGGCGGCGGGCGAGGCCGCTACTGAATCCGCCGGTGACGCTGCCGGTCGGGGCGCCACCACTGGACTCCTCGGCAACGAGGCCACCGGGGCCGCTCGCTCCGTGCTGTACGTGACCGGGGAGGAATCGGCGGGGCAGGTGCGCCTGCGCGCAGAGCGGGTGGACGCCCTGGCCCCCACCCTGCTGTTGGCCGCTGAGACCGACCTGGCCACGGTCTTGGGGCATGTCGAGGCGGCCAACCCCGACCTGCTGATCGTGGACTCGGTGCAGACCGTGGCCTCCGTCGAGGTGGAGGGGGTGGCCGGCGGCGTCTCGCAGGTGCGCGAGGTGGCCGGGGCGTTGATCGCGGTGGCCAAGCGCCGGGGAATGCCGGTGCTGCTCGTCGGGCATGTGACCAAGGATGGCTCGGTAGCAGGCCCTCGCACCCTCGAACACCTGGTGGACGTGGTCTGCCAGTTTGAGGGGGACCGGCATTCGCGCCTGCGACTCCTGCGGGCCTCCAAGAACCGTTACGGCGCCACCGACGAGGTGGGCTGCTTCGAGCTCACAGAGGCCGGAATCGTCGGCCTGTCCGACCCCTCGGGCCTGTTTGTGACGCATCTGGGGGCCGGAGTCCCCGGCTCCTGCGTGACGATTACGGCCGAGGGCAAGCGGCCGCTCGCCGTCGAGATTCAGGCGCTGGTAACCGGCACGTCGCAGAAGAACCCGCGGCGCACGGCCTACGGAGTGGAAACCGGACGGCTGAGCCAGATCGTGGCCGTCCTGCAACGCCATGTCCGCCTGCCCCTGCAGGCCGAGGACGTCTATGTTTCGACCGTGGGGGGCGCCCGCGCCGCCGAGCCCGCCACCGACCTGGCGGTGGCCTTGGCCATCGCCTCCGGCTATACCGACTCCGCCGTGCAGCCCGGCACCATCGCCTTTGGGGAGGTGGGCCTGACCGGGGACATCCGGGCGGTGGTCGGGATCGACCGTCGCCTCCTGGAGGCGGCCCGCCTCGGCTTCTCGCTGGCGTTGGTGCCGCCGGGCACCGCCGAATCGAAGGCGGCCGCCACCGCTCGCCGCCAAGGTCTGCAGACCGTCGAGGTGCGGCACCTTTCCGAGGCGATCGCGGCCTCCCGCCAGGCGGCTCGGTAACCAGGCCGTGACCAGGCCACTCGGTCCGGCCCGCCACACCGCGCTGACGCGCCAATGTCACCGCAGTTCTCTGCCAATGCGTGACTACTCCTTTACACTTTATTGCCATGCCGACCTTTCCGACCCGACCTGACGGCCTGCTGCGCGACACGCTTGCCGCCGTGGCCCCCGGCACCGAACTGCGGGACGGCCTGGAGCGCATCCTGCGCGGACGCACCGGCGGCCTGATCGTGCTGGGCATGGACGATGTCGTCGCCCAGATGTCGTCTGGAGGGTTCGAGCTCGACGTTCGCTTCTCCGCCACCCGGCTGCGCGAACTGTCCAAGATGGACGGTGGCGTGGTGATCGATGATCAGCGGCGGATTCGGCGCGCCGCCGTGCAACTCCTGCCCGACCCGTCGATCGAGACCTCCGAATCGGGAACCCGGCACCGCACCGCCGAACGAGTTGCCAAGCAGACCGGCTTCCCGGTGATCTCGGTCTCGGCGTCCATGCAGTCGGTGGCCCTGTACGTGGGCGACCAGCGTCACGTGCTCGAGGACTCCGACACCATCTTGGGGCGGGCCAATCAGGCGCTCGCCACCCTGGAGCGCTACCGCATCCGCCTCGACGAGGTGGTCGGCACCCTCTCCGCCCTGGAGGTCGAGGACCTGGTCACCGTCCGCGATGTGTGCACCGTGATCCAGCGCCTGGAGATGGTGCGCCGCATCTCCGAGGAGATCGAGACCTATGTGGTAGAGCTCGGCACCGACGGCCGCCTGCTGTCCCTGCAGCTCGACGAGCTAATCGGCGGGGTCGGCGCCGACCGCGAGTCGGTGGTGCGGGACTACGTCGCCGAGACGGCGGCGCGCAGCTACCGGGATGTCGAGGTTCTCCTCGCCTCGCTGGACGCCACCGAGCTGCTGGACCTGACCGCGATTGCCCGCACGCTGGGCGTGCCGTCGTCCACCGAGGCCCTCGACGGCGCGGTGGCGCCGCACGGCTACCGCCTGCTCTCGCGGGTGCCGCGCCTGCCGGCGACCATCGTGGATCGCCTCGTCGCCCACTTCGGCGGGCTGCAGCGCCTCCTGGCGGCCAGTGTCGACGAGTTGATGATGGTCGAGGGCGTCACCGAGCTGCGCGCCCGCTCTATCCGCGAGGGCTTGGAGCGCCTGAAGGAGAGCTCGATCCTCGAGCGTTACGTGTAACACGGGTTAGGAATCCGGGACGGATCAAACCCAGGCAGGAGCCTTGCTCAGTCAGTGACAGCCGGATCGGCGTCTTGAATGGCGGGAGGCTCACCGGTTCCGGGGGCAGCGGCGGCCACCACCTCGATTGGCAGGGCCTCTCCGAGCGCGCCGGGGGTGTCCGCGAGCGCCAGGCGGGTCCAGTAGGTGCCCGGCCAGAGGAGTTGCTGACCCTGCTGGCAGACACCGGGGGCCGACGCCCGGCCAGACCAGCGGCGGCTCTGGCTCACCGATTGGCCCGGCTCAAGCAGGGTCGTCTCCCCCTCGAAGGTGCAATGCTCGGTGGTGAACATCACCTCGTCGGCGGCGTTTACCACCTCGATGTGCTTGTTCTCTTGGCTGTTGTCTACCGTGCAGGCGACGCGCCCCACATTGGTGACCACGGCGTCGAGCGTGACCATCTGTCCGGGCAGCAGCTCGGCGACGTTGGGGTACAGCTCTAGGCGCAGCGCGGAGGCCGGGCAGGGCAGGCCGGGCTCCGGGAGGGTGGCCGGGCGTGGGGGTGCCACCTTGTCGACGTACACCAGGGGCGCGGCGGGCTCGGGCCAAACATGGCGCACCCAGGCGACCCCATGCCCAATGCCAGCCCCGAGGGCCACGCCGGCCCCGCCGAGCACGCCCAGCAGCGCCAGCAGCACGGCGAACGGCGCGAGCATCGCCAGATGCTTCACCACTGGGGGTTGGGGGCGGGGGGCCATGCGCCAAAGGTACCGTCGCGGCCCCGGAAACCAAGGGACGGCACACCGTCACTCTGCCGCTGCAAATCCGCCCCTCATGAAGTAATCTGACTAGACAGACTAGACAGGAGAGTACGATGGCGTGGCAGGTGCAAGAGGCTAAACAACGGTTCAGCGAGGTGCTGCGCGCTGCTGAACACGGAGCGCCCCAGGTGGTCACCCGGCGCGGAGAAGAGGTGGCGGCCGTGATCGACATCGAGACCTACCGCAGGCTGCAGCGCTCACGGCCGAACCTCGTCGACTACCTGTTCTCGAAACCAGGGCTTCTTGAAGACGACGAGTCCGACGAGCTCTTTGCGCGCTCACCTGAATCAAACGTCGACCGGGTGGTGTTCGACTAGATGCCCAAGTACCTCCTGGACACCAACATCGTCTCCGAACCGCAAAAGGCGCGGCCACATCCCGCAGTCGCGGCCTGGTTTCACTCGGTCCCTGCGGACAGCCTGTTCATTAGCGCCCTGACCATCGGGGAGATTCGCCGCGGCATTGAACGCCTCCGTCATCGCGATACCGGCCGCGCGGGGCGATACGACAACTGGCTCATCGGGCTGGAGGCTTCCTTTGAGGATCGAATCATCGGCTTCACCGCGACGGAGGCCCACCGCTGGGGAGTGCTCACCGCTTCCGGCCCGACGCTCCCCGTAGTCGACTCCCAGATAGCCGCCACCGCCCTGACCCACGGGCTGGTGTTGGCAACCCGCAACGCTGCCGACTTCCAGAACGCCGGGGTGGAGACCAAGAACCCATTCGACTTCTCGCTGGGTAGCCCCCAGGCGTAACGCCCCGCGCGAGCGGGACAGGAAACGCCTGACGGTCAGGTGACCATCCTTGCCGCAAGCGGCTAGAACGTCAGCAGCATCCGGGAGTTGCCCAGGGTATTGGGCTTGGCGCTGGCCAGGTCGAGGAACTCGGCAACACCCAGGTCGCGGGAGCGCAGCAGCTCCTGGTAGACGGCGCCGCTGACCGGCGTGCCATCGATCTCCTCGAATCCCTGCCGGCGGAAGAAGTCCACCTCGAAGGTCAAGCAGAAGACCCGCTCCAACTGGTAGTCGCGGGCCTTGGTGGTCAAGGCGGCGACGAGACGGTGACCGACCCCCGTACCGCGCAGGTTGGGGGCCACCGCCAGGGTGCGAATCTCGGCAATGTCGGCCCACAGCACATGCAGGGCGCCGCAGCCAACCAGTTCGCCGTCCGCCTCAGCCACCACAAACTCCGCGATGGACTCGTAGAGGTCAACCATCTCCTTGCCGAGCAGGATGCGCTGCCGGGCGTACGGTTCCACGAGGGCGAACATCGCCGGCACATCGCCGGGGCGAGCGGGCCGCACCACAATCTGCATGGCCACAGCCTACCCAGGCGCAACCCATCATCTGCGAGCGGGGAGTGCCATCTTGTCCCGAGTGCTGCACGCCGGTTCGGCCTCGCCTATCGTCGGGCTCATGCCCCTGCCTGCCCACCCCCACCCGGGCTCCGGTGCGGGCGCGGTAGGGCCCGGCCGACGACGGCCCGCTCCCTTCACTGGGGAGGAGGCGCCGTGAGCGCCGGGCTGCTCGGTCTGCTCGATGACATTGCCGCCATCGCCAAGCTGGCGGCGGCATCGCTCGACGATGTGGCGGCCGCCGCCGGGAAGGCCACCGCCAAGGCGGCCGGGGTGGTGATCGACGACACCGCCGTCACGCCCCAGTATGTCCATGGCGTGACCGCCGAACGAGAGCTGCCCATCATCTGGAAGATCGCCGCCGGCTCGCTCCGGAACAAGCTGATGATCATCCTGCCCGCGGCCCTCGCCCTCTCGCAGTGGGCGCCAGGCTGGGTGTTGCCCGCGATCCTCGTGCTGGGCGGATCGTTCCTCTGCTGGGAGGGGGCGCACAAGGCCTGGGGTCGCCGGCGCGGCGAACCCCAAGGGATGCCCGTCGCCGAGCAGGGACCGGACGCCGAGCGGCGGCTGGTCAAGGGCGCGATCCGCACCGACCTGATCCTGTCCACCGAGATCATGCTGATCGCGCTGGCCACGGTGGACGGCCCAGACGCGCGGGCCTCCGAGTCCCTTTGGATACGGGCCGCCGTGCTCGTGGTGGTGGCCGTGGCGATGACGGCGGGCGTCTACGGCTTCGTCGCAGTGTTGGTCAAGATGGACGACATGGGCGGTGCGCTTGCCCGTCGGGCCCGCACCCGCCTTGGCCGTGGCCTGGGGCGCGGCCTGGTGATCGCCATGCCGCGGCTGTTGGGCGCCTTGTCGGTGGTCGGCACGGTCGCGATGCTCTGGGTGGGCGGACACCTCCTCCTGCAGAACCTCGCCCACCTCGGTGCCGCCTTCGATCTAGGCGCGCTTGGCTGGCCAACGCGGGTGATCGAGCACGACGTCGTCGAACCGCTGCGCGCCCACGCCGCCGGGGCAGGAGCGGCGGTGGCCTGGCTGGCGGAGACCACCCTGACCGCCCTCGCCGGAATCGCCTGGGGCTCGGCCCTCTACCTGGGCGGTCAACTGATCCCACGACGGCGCCAGATGGCAGAATCGTCCCCGTGAACGCCCCGCGTCGATAGGTCCTATTCGAGGGCGGATTGCTTGCTTCCGGCTAAGGCCTGACTGAGCAAAGGGGCTCGTCGACCTCGGCGTCGACCAGCGTGAGCCGCAAGCCCAACGCCTCGGCGATCTGCGCCAGGGTGTGGGCCGCGATAGGAGTTCCCGACTCGATCCGACCCACGGTCGGCTCGGAAACACCCGCCGCCTGAGCCAGCGCGCGCTGGGAGCGATCCTGGCGCAAGCGTTCGGCGCGCAGGCGGCGGCCCAGCACCTGGTAGACGTCTGTGGTCATGCCTCGTCTCGAAGCGACGGCGGCATCGGGCCTGCACCCACCAGCGCCCGGGCGAAGGCTCGCAGGGGTTCGCGGTTGCGCAGGCCCCGGGGAGCGTTGTCCAGGACCAACGCATCGCGAAACAGCACGGAGTTGTGGTGGAACGGGTCATTGTCGATCTCGACCCCGAGGTCGCGCAGATACTTCACGGCGAAGGTCGCCGTCGTACGGGTGTTGCCCTCGCGGAAGGGGTGGACCTGCCATACCGAGGACATGAAGTCCATCACATGCAAGGCAGCATCCAGGTCATCGCGAGGCACAAAATCGCGGTCGCGCTCGGCGTCGAACTCCCAGCGCAGGGTCTCGATGATTGAAGAGGCTGCCGTGTACGAGACGGACATCCCTCCCAGGACGGGTTCTGGCTTGGAGATGTCCTCGCTGCGAAAGCGTCCTTCCCACCGCCTGTCCGGCAAAATGCCCTCAAAGATTCTGCCGTGGATCGAGGCAAAATATCCCGGGTTTAGGGTCAGGTCCGGCTCGCCGATGATGCGCATAATGCGCGCAGCAGTCAGGTCAGCCTCACGGTCGGCGGCGTTGGCGGTGGTGGCGTGGTAGTCGACGAGGCGTTGTTCTACCTGCTGGTAGTCGATACGTCCTGCAATGTACTCGGCGGCCGCATCCTGGGCGTAGGGCGTGGGCTTCAAGCCGTCGATTGCCTGTAGGCCCCCTGCGATCTCCCAGGCCGCCTGCCGCTCCACCGAGGTCGTTTTGTCGCCGCGCGCGACGTACAACCCCTGCTCCTCATCGACTACTGAGGTGCGGATTGAGTGGTCACGAATCACGCTGCAACGCTATCAGATGTTTGGGTGCGAGCGTGGGCCGCGGTGTTCGCCGAGGATCAATGCCCGGGCACGGCGACAGCGGGTGACAGAATCGTCCCCGTGAACGCCCAGAGCCCTAGTTCCGGCAACCCGCACCCGGCGGCACCCAACCCGCCCGCGCAGCCGTTTGCGCACCTCGTCTACTTCGAGCCGCGCATTGCGGGCAACACCGGGTCGGCGATTCGCCTGGCGGCGGTCACCGGGGCGCGCCTGCACCTGATCGAGCCGCTGGGCTTCGACCTGGAGGAGTCAAAGCTGCGCCGCGCCGGCCTCGACTATCACGACCTCGCCGTCCTGACCGTTCACCCCAACCTGGAGGCCTGCCTGGAGGCGCTCGCGGGCCGCCGCGTCTTCGCCTTCGAGACGTCGGCCACCACGCCGTTCACCGACGTGCAGTACCAGCCCGGCGACGTCCTACTCTTCGGCCCCGAGCCCACCGCCATCCCCGACTGGGTCCTCAGCCATCCGCGCGTGACCGAGCGCGTCACGATTCCCATGCTCGCCGGACGCCGCTCCCTCAACCTGACCAACGCCGCGTCGATCGCCACCTACGAGGCCTGGCGGCAGCTCGGGTTCCCGGGCGCCGGCTAGGCCGTGTTACTGCGCCAGCAGCCAGCGGGCGGCAGCCCGCAGCAGGCAGCGGTGGGTGGGCGACGCGAACGAACGGTCGTCGTGGCCGAGGGCCGAGTAGACGGTGGTGCCGCCGTGCGTCTGGTTGACCCAGAGCGCCGGATGGGGCCGCCCCTCATCGTCGTCCACCTGGCCCAACACCTCTAGGCCGTCAATCACCGCCAGGCGGTTGTAGCGCTCGTCGAACGCGATCACCTCAGGCAGGCCCGCGATGATCGGGTGTTCGCCGGTGGTGGTCAGGGCCATGTCGCCAATCGGCGGGTGGCCGGAGACGTCGGGAACCCAGCGGCCACCGAGGATCTCGGGGTAGCGGGGTTCGTCGGGGAAGGCAAGTGTCGCCTGGTGGACGGCGAGGATGCGGCCGCCGGAGCGCGCCCACCCGTCAAGGCCCTCGTAGAGGGGCGCGAAGTCGGCGTCGGGGTCGAGGTCGGCCGCCTCATAGCCGGGCTTGGGAGCCGAAAGGTTGAGGACTAGCAGGTCATACTCGGCGAGGTCGGCCAGGGAGTCGGCAAACGAAGAGCGGATTACGATGTCGACGCCGTCGATGTGCCGCAGGATCTGCGCCAGGTGGGCCGACGAGGCGGCGTGGTCGTGCCAAAGATCCTCGTGACGGCCGCGGCCGGTCAGGATCAGGATGCGCTGGGTCATGGATGTTCCCTTTCGCCGGCGAGGCCGGCCTCTGCGTAGAAGGCCCAAATGTGGGCGTGGCTGAGAGACTCGGCGGCCGAGCCGTCACCGGCGAGCACCGCCTCGTAGATCTGGCGGTGCTCCCGGCAGAGTCGAGAGCAGGTCTCGCCCCAGTCTGGAACCTGCGCGGCCCCCTGGGCGATGTACATCGCGATGGCCGAGCGCAGGCCGGTCAGGATCGCCTCGGTCAGCTGGTTGCCGGAGAGGCGGACGATGCCCATGTGAAAGGACTCATCAAGACGCAGGAACTCATCGACGGCCAGCGGGCCGGGTGCCTCCATCGCCCGCAGGGCCGCCCGCACGGCGCCTAGGTCTTCGCCTTCCGCGGGGGACAGGTCTGCGACCAGGGCGGCGGCGTGGCGAACAGCCCCGGACTCAAGTTGGGCCCGGGTGGCCACCACGTCTGCGACCGGCAGGGTGCCGGCGGCGATATGCATGCGCACGGCCATGCCGAGGCCGACGGCGGGGCGGTCAACGATCTGCGTGCCGGCGCCGGGCCCGGAGCCGACGTTCATCTTGACGATGCCCAGGGCCTCCAAGACCGAGATCGCCTCGCGCACGGAGGGACGCGAGACGCCCATCTGCTCGGCCAGGGCGCGCTCGCCGGGGAGGCGCTCGCCCAGTCCCCAGGTGCCATCCAGCATCTTGGCCTCGATCTGAGCCAATACCTGCTGGTGGGCGCGCATGTCCCGAGCCTAGCGCAGTGGCCTGTCCACAGCGCGACGGGCGGCCGGGCGACGGGCGGCTAGCCCATCGCCTCGCGCTGATAGTCGCGCAGGGCGCGGGCCGGGTCGACGCCCTTGGGGCAGGCGATGGTGCAAGAGCCGTCCTGGATGCACGGCCAGATGGCGAACTCCGTCTCCAGCAGGAAGGGGGCGCGCTGTTGCGCGCCGTGGTCGCGGGAGTCCAGGTCCCAGCGGCGGGCGATCGCGATGGCGGCGGGGCCCACAAACTCCGGCATCTCCTTGACCACCGGGCAGGCCGCGTAGCACAGTAGGCAGTTGACGCAGGCGGTGAAGTCCGCGAACGCGCTCAGCTCGGCCGGGCTCTGCGTGGTCGGCGCCGCCTGGCCCGACGCCAGCGTGCCGGAAGCCAGCGAGTCCGACGCCGGCGGGCCCGGCTCCATCGAGCCCAGCGGGGCAGGGGCGGACGAGCCCGCCGCCACCTCGCCAGCGCCAGCGCCAGCGCCAGCGTCGTCAATCAGCCAGGGCAGCACGGACCGCAGCTTGGAGACGAAGTCGGCCGGCGAGGTCACCAGGTCTCGCTCGACGGCTACGCCCGCCAGCGGGGCGAGCCTGATCCCGGAGGCGCGATATCCGGCGGCGCCGGTCTCGCAGGCCAGCCGGGGAGAACCGTTGACGCTCACCCCGCAGCTGCCGCAGACCCCGGAGCGGCAGCTCCACCGGTAGGTGAGGGAGGGGTCTTCGCGTTCCTTGATGGCATCGAGCAGGTCGAGCACGGAGGAGCGTTCCCCGTAGGGGACCTCGAATGTCTCCTCGCGGGGCGGGCCACCCGGTTCTTGGCGCGTGACCGTGACCTCGATGGTGGGCTCAGGCATCGGTCACCTCCGCGAAGCAGGTGGTGAGGGTGCCGTCTGGGGCGGCGGTCGTCAGGGAGTGGCGCGGCACCGCGGCGGCCTCGGGGAAGTCCAGGCGCTGGTGGGCGCCGCGCGACTCTTCCCGGGCGAGGGCGGCCTGCACGGCACCCCGGGCCAGGGTGAGCAGGGAGTGGAGCTCGACGGCCTCCGCCCAGTCGGTGTTCCACACGGCGGACGTGTCGGCCACCCGCGCGTCGGCCAGCCGAACGGCCAGGCCCGCGAGCGCCGTGGCGGCCTGCTGCAGGCCGGCGGCCTCCCGGAAGATGAGCAGGTGGCGATCGAGGACCTGGCCCACCTCGCGGCGGATCGCCGCCGGAGGCTCGGTGCCGCGGCCGCGCAGGGCGAGCCAGGGGGCGAGGAGTTCGCGCGCCCGGGCTTCCAGGAGGGCGGGCGAGGGGGGTGGCGTGGCCCGCCGGGCGGTCGCCTGGGCGGCCCCGGTGCCGGCGGCGGCACCCAGCACCAGCGCCTCGACCAGAGAGTTGGAGCCGAGGCGATTGGCGCCGTGCAGCCCAATCGAGGCGCATTCCCCGGCGGCGAAAAGCCCGGCGACGACGGCCCCGTCGGCATCGCGAACCTGCCCGCGCACGTCGGCCACGATGCCACCCATGGTGTAGTGCGCGGCCGGGCGAACCGGGATGAGTTCCCGGGCGGGGTCTACCCCGGCGAAGCGGCGGGCCAGTTCCCGCACCAGCGGAAGGCGTTCACGCAGCACCTCGTCTCCGAGGTGCCGCAGGTCGAGGTACACCACGGATCCGTCGGCGGTGGCGGCGGTGCGGCCGTCGCGGTCGGCCTGCCAAAACGCCTGCGAGAGGGCGTCGCGGCGGCCCAGCTCCATTCGGCCCGCCTCCGGGGAGCCGGGCTCCGTCACCGGCCCCAGTCCGTAATCGGCCAGGTAGCGCTCTCCGGCGGCATCGAGCAGCACGCCGCCCTCGCCGCGGGCCGCCTCGGTGATCAGGATGCCCGATCCGGGCAGGCCGGTGGGATGCACCTGGACCATTTCGAGGTCGCGCAGGGGCAGGCCGGCCCGCAGGGCCATGGTCAGGCCGTCGCCGGTGACGATGCCGGCATTGGTGGAGGTGCCCCAGGCGCGGGCGTAGCCACCGGTGGCCAGGATCACGGTTGAGGCCTGCCACAACACCGCCTCGCCGCGGGCTTGGTCGTAGCCGACCACCCCCTCGACCGCTCCGGCCGCCGCGCGGGTGCCGGCAGGGGAAGGTTCGGTTGTCAGCAGTTCGAGCACCACATGCTCGTCGTACCGCCTGATCAGGGGCGAGCGGAGGGTGGCCTGGAAGAGGGTGTGCAGCAGGTGGTGGCCGGTCTTGTCGGCGGCGTACCAGGTGCGGGGGTGGGACATCCCGCCGAATGGGCGCACCGCGGGCAGGCCGTCGGGCGTCCGCGACCAGGGCATCCCGAGCCGTTCGAGGTGGATCAGCTCCTCGGGGGCCCGTCGCACCACCTCTTCGACGGCCACCGGGTGGCTGAGTCCGGCCCCGCTGCGGAGGGTGTCGGCAAGGTGTTGCTCGAAGGTGTCGCCGGTGGCGGGCTGCACCCCGGCGGCTCCGCCCTCGGCCGCCACGGTGTGCGAGCGCATCGGGTAGACCTTGGAGACGAGCGCCACGCGGGCGCCCGCGGCGGCGGCGGCGAGGGCGGCGCGCAGTCCGGCCGCCCCACCTCCGACGATCACGACGTCGGCGCGCTCGATGCGCAGCGAGTTGTCGGCCATGGGAGAAGGTTAGCGGGCGCTCACACCTGCAGGTTGTAGTAGCGGGGGTTGCGCTCGATGTATTCGGCGACGTACCAGCAGAGCGCGTCGACGCTCCGGCCCGCGTCCAGGGCGTCCTCCAGCGCGGCCTTGGCCAGGCAGCCCGCGACGCCTTGCCCCCGGTGTTCCGGGACGGTATTGGTGGTCTTGATGACCATCAGGTTGCCCTCTAGGCGGTAGTTCAGCCATCCCATGCGGTGGTCGTCTTCCAGGCTGCGAGCCTCGTATCGGCCCTCCTCGGGCAGGTGCACCACCCGGCAAACGGGTGCGCTCTTAGGCTCGGGCAGCATTGACCTCATGGGTAGACCTTAGCCCCTTGATGAGGACAAATGTGGGTGCTGGCGGCGGGCCTGCCCACGTTTAGGCAGCCAGCGCCCGTTCGGGAGGCGTCCAGGAGACGACGACGGCTCCGGGGTGGCCGCCACGAGGCGCGGCTACCCGCCGGCCTCGAACGCCAGGCCGAGCACGTAGGTGACGGCGGCGGCTCCCCACCCAATCGCCAGCTGCCGCAGGGCCCGCGTGCCGGGTGACGTGCCCGACAACAGGCCGGTGATGGCGCCGGTGATCAGCAGGGCGAGGCCCACCAGGGAGGCGGACAGGATGACCGCCGCCGTGCCGTACATGCCAAAGAGGTAGGGCACAACCGGGATGATCGCCCCGGCAGAGAAGAACAGGAAGCTGTAGATGGCGGCGCCGACCGCCGTTCCGTGCGTGTCAATGTCTGCGGAGACCGCGCTGGACGACCCGTCGGCAGGGGCGTGCAGGTCTGCCTCTTGCGGCTGCATGGTGAGGCGAACCGAGTGGTCTTCGATGGCGCCGGCGGCGGCCAGGCGGGACAGCACGGCGCGGGCGCGCTCGGCTGCCGCCTCCGCCTCCATGCCGCGCGCCCGATAGACCAGCGACAGCTCGTTGGCGTCCACGTCGAGCCGGGGGAGGACGGCCGCGGCGGCCGGGTCGGGGTTGGAGGCAACCAACAACTCGCGCTGGGAACGAATCGAGATGAACTCCCCGGCCCCCATCGACAAGGCTCCGGCCAGCAGCCCGGCCAAGCCGGTCAGCAGCACCACGGGCTGCGAGGCGCCGGAGGCGCCGATGGCCATCACTAGGGCGAGGTTGGAGACCAGGCCGTCGTTGGCGCCGAAGACGGCGGCGCGGAAGGTGCCCGCCAGCCGGTTGCGTCCCCGGGTGGCGAGCGCCCGCACCACCTCTTCGTGGATCTGCTCATCGGCGGCCATCTGGTCGGTGGCGTCGGCGTCGGCCTGATAGCCGGAGCGAGATTCGGCGCGCTGGGCGAGGGCCAGGACAAACACTCCGCCAAAGCGGCGGGCCAGCACGCCCAGCATCCGGGAGCGCAGGTTGGCCCTGGCCGGGGGCCCCACCCGGTCTCCCAGCAGGTCCAGCCAGTGCTGCTCGTGACGCGACTCGGCCGCGGCCAACGCCAGCAGAATCTCCCGCTCCTCCCCCTCTCGTCGGCCGGCCAGGTCACGGTAGACCGCCGCCTCGGCCCTTTCGTCGGCCAGGTATCGCCGCCACTGCTTTAGGTCTGCCGCCGAAGGATCCACGTGCCAATTGTGCCCCCACGCCCGGTGGCGCCTGCGACCGTGACGCCGGATGGCACCAGCGGGTGCCCGCCCGTCTTGGCGTCGAACGCGCGGCGCGCCGGGAGTTTGTCGGTGTCAGACGGCACAATGCTCCCCGTGATCATCGTTAGCACCGACGGCTCCTGCCTGAAGAATCCTGGCGGGGCCATCGGCTGGGCCTGGGTGGATCATCAAGACGGCCACTTCGACTCCGGTGGCGCGGCAGAGGGCACCAACCAGATCGCCGAACTGATCGCCATCCTGCGCGCCGTCGAGGCGCATCCGGGGGAGGCTCCCCTGCTCATCGAGTCCGACTCCCAGTACGCCATCAAGTCCGCCACCGAGTGGCTGCCCGGCTGGAAGCGCAAGGGGTGGCGGACGGCCGCGGGCAAGCCCGTGCAGAACCTGGAGCTGATCAAGGCCCTCGACGCCGCCATCAGCGCCCGCCCCGGGCCGGTGCGCTTCCGCTGGGTGCGCGGGCATGTCGGCAACCTGTTCAACGAGCGGGCCGACGAGTTGGCCGGCATCGCCGCGCGCGACTGGGAGGCCGGCAGGGGTGGCGTCGGTGACGCCCTGCTGTCAGGCCAGAGTGTCGCCCACCAGCCAGCCTCCGGCGCCGAGGGCGGCTCTGATGGCGACACCGGGGGCCGCAGCGAGCCGCCCGCGCCGACGGTTCGCCCCCCCGCCGCCGACCAAGCCACCCCGAAACTGGCCCCCCCAGCCGCAGGCTCCCCCCGGCCGCAGCCGGACTGGGAGGCCGACACCCTGTTTTAGGGCCGCCCGGTCGCGGTGGGCGCCCGCGCCCGCCGGGAGTCTGGTGTCCGGGGAGTCTGGCGTCCCGCTGGCATCCGACACCGGGCAGCGATGGCGGGCAGGGCCACCGTCCCCCAAGATTGATCCATGCGCCCCCGCAAAGACCCGCAGCTGGTTCTCCTGCGCCATGGGGAGACCGCCTGGTCTATGACCGGTCAGCACACCGGCCGCACCGACCTGCCGCTGCTGCCGGTAGGCGAGGAGCAGGCGAGGGCCGCGGGGGAGGCGCTGCGGGGCCGCGAGTTCGCGGCGGTGTTCACCTCCCCGCTGTCCCGCGCGCGGCGCACCGCCGAGTTGGCGGGATTCGGCGGACAGTCCGTCGTCGACCCCGACCTGCGGGAGTGGGACTACGGCCCCTTGGAGGGCCACACCGCCCAGGAGGCCTCCCGGCTGCTCGGCCACGAGTTCGACCTGTTCATCGACGGGCCGCTCTGCCCCGCGTTCTCCGCGTTCGGCCCGCCCACGGCCCCGCCGGGGGTGACAGTGTGCGGCTCTGCGGGCGAGACCCTGGCGGAGGCGGGCGCGCGGGCAAGCCGCTTCCTTGACCGCGTCACCCCACTCCTGCAGGGAGGCGGGGACGTGTTGGCGGTGGCGCATGGCCACCTCATTCGGTTGATCGCGGCGGCCTGGCTGCAGGAGGCGCCGGCCTTTGCCGCGCGGCTCGAACTGGAGACGGCGGCCCTGTGCCACCTGGGACTCGGCAGAAGGTGGCGCAGCCTGGAGGGGTGGAACCTGGCGTCGTCCTAGCGCGGGGGAAGGTCGAGGAGCAGGCGCTGCAGCAGGCGCTCGACCTGGCGGACGTGCGGCACCCGTTCGAGCAGCAGGGCAGCGGGTGCCCCGACGTCGTCGATGATCAGGGTCCCCCAACTGCCCACCCGGCGGCGCACCGCCACCCGTTCCACCCGGTAGAACGGG
>WRIF01000006.1 GCA_009782865.1 Promicromonosporaceae bacterium | reverse complement strand
CGCGTGCCTCGCTGCTCGAGGTGATGAACCAGGACTACATTCGGACCGCCCGCGCCAAGGGCCTGCCGGAGCGGGTGGTGACCATGCGTCACGCCTTCCGCAACGCCCTCATCCCGTTGGCCACCCTCATCCCGCTCGACATCGCCGCCATGTTCGGTGGCGCGATCATCACCGAGCAGATCTTCGGCTGGACCGGGATGGGCAGAATGTTCATGGTGTCCCTGCAAAACATGGATGCCAACCCCATCATGGGCCACTTCTTGGTAGTCGGTGGGCTCTTGGTGCTCGCCTCCATCGCGGTTGACCTGATCTACGCCGCCCTAGACCCCCGGATTCGGGTGAACGCATGAGAAACGAAAACAACGAGATCGTCGGGCACGAACTTGGTGGTGTCCCGCCGCGCAAGGCGGTCGAAATCACCACGTCGCTCGAAAATACCGGAGACCTGGGGCAGTACGCCGAACAGCTTGCCGACCAAGGGCCCGGCTCTGAGGACCTGTCCCACGGACGCGGTGAAAACGCGATCGAGCTGAAGGAGGTCGAGGGCCTCTCGCAGGGGCGCATCGTCCTGCGACGCTTCCTGCGTCACCGCGGGGCGATGGTCGCCACCGTGGTGCTGACCCTGGTGGTGCTGCTGGTGGCCACGTCCATCGGCTGGGGGCCGATCCCCGGCTGGTGGCAGTTCAGCCCCAACGACATTCAGGACGTCGTCAACCCCAACGGTGCCCCCACCTGGTCGCTCTCGGCGCCCTTCTCCTTCGGCCAGCACCCCTTCGGCCAGGACAACATCGGCCGCGACGTTTTCTCCATGGTGATGCGTGGCACGCAGACCTCGCTGACGGTGATGTTCATCATCGGCCTGCTGGCCACCGCGATCGGCACACTCCTCGGCTCGCTGTCCGGGTTCTTCGGCAAGACGACCGACAACCTGATCATGCGCTTCACCGACATGGTGATCATCGTGCCGACCATCATGATCGGTGCGATCCTGGGACGCATGGTCGGCGGGGCCAGCCCGTTCACGCTCGCGCTCGCCCTGTCCTTCGTGACCTGGCCCACCATGGCGCGCCTGGTGCGCGCCCAGTTCCTCGCCCTGCGCGAGCTGGAGTTTGTCGATGCGGCGAAGGTGGCCGGCGCCTCGAACTCCCGGATCATGTTCAAGCACATCCTGCCCAACGCCGTCGGCGTCATGATCGTCAACGCCACGCTGCTGATGGCCAGCGCCATCCTGCTGGAGACCGCGCTGTCGTTCCTCGGCTTCGGCATCACCCTGCCTGAATGGTCGCTCGGAAACATCATCTCCACCTACCAGACCGCCTTCCAGACCCGACCGTTCCTGTTCTGGTGGCCCGGCCTGTTCATCGTGCTGATCGCCCTGTGCGTCAACTTCATCGGTGACGGCCTGCGCGACGCCTTTGACCCGCGCCAGCGCCGCATCCCCACCGCCCGCGCCCTGGCCAAGGCGAACGCCAAGAAGGCCGCCCGAGAGGCCCGCGCGGCCGCCAAGGTGGCCGCCCCTGCTGCTGGAGAGGTGGCCTGACATGTCCGAACTAAACCCGACCCCTGAGGTGGCCCCGGGCCTCACCTCGACCGGCGAGCGCCTTGACCGCTTTGACGGCAAGCAGCCGGTCCTCGAGGTGCGCGACCTGAACGTCGAGTTCTTTGTTGACGGCGACTGGTACCCGGCCGCCATCGACGTCTCCTACGACGTGCGCCCCGGTGAGGTGCTCGCCATCGTCGGTGAATCCGGCTCCGGCAAGACCCAGTCCTCCATGTCGCTGATCGGCCTGCTGCCGTCGAACGGCCGCGCCACCGGCTCGGCCCGGATGGACGGCGAGGAGCTGCTGGGCCTGTCCCACAAGCAGCTGTCCTCGGTGCGCGGCAAGGAAATCGCGGTCATCTTCCAGGAACCGATGACCGCCATGAACCCGGTCTACACCATCGGCTACCAGATCGTCGAGACGCTGCGCCAACACTTCGGCACCTCGCCGAAGGAGGCGCGGGCGCGGGCCATCGAGCTGCTGCGCATGGTGGAGATTCCCGACCCGGAGAACTCGGTAGACAAGTACCCGCACCAGCTCTCCGGTGGCCAGCGCCAACGCGCCATGATCGCCCAGGCCTTGGCCTGTGAGCCGAAGCTGCTGATTGCCGATGAGCCCACCACGGCCCTCGACGTGACCGTGCAGGCCGAGATCTTGATGCTGATGCGTGACCTGCGCCATCGCGTGGACGCCGGCATCATCTTGATCACCCACGACATGGGCGTGGTGGCCGACATGTCCGACCGCGTGATGGTGATGAAGGACGGCCGGGTGGTCGAGGACGGCACCGCCGACCAGATCTTCTACCACCCGCAGCACCCGTACACCCAGGCGCTGCTGGCGGCCGTGCCGCACCTCGGCTCGGTGGCCAAGGACGGCGGCCTGCAGGCCGTCGAGGTCAGCGAGGTGGCCCCCGCGGCCGCCGATGGCGCCCCCGCCCCCGAGTATGCGATGGAGGCCGAGGGCCTGGTCATCGAGTACCCGGGCCGGGGCCGCGTTCCCGCCTTCCGTGCCATCCACGGCCTAGACCTGAACATTCGCCGCGGCGAGGTGGTCGGCCTGGTCGGAGAGTCCGGCTCGGGCAAGACCACTGTGGGCCGCGCCGCCGTCGGCCTGCTGCCCGTGCGCGGCGGCTCACTCAAGGTCAACGGCGTGGAGATGGCCGGCCTGAAGGGGCACGCCCTGCGGGAGGTTCGCCAGAGCGTGTCCATGGTCTTCCAAGACCCGGGCTCCTCCCTCAACCCCCGCATCCCGATTGGCGAGTCCATCGGGGAGCCGCTGCTGCTGGCCGGCTACTTCAAGGACCCGGAGGCGCGCCTCGCGCTTGGCTCCGGCGCCCCGGCTGGGGGCAGTCACATCTCGGAGAAGCGGGCGATCGCCAACCGCGTCGAGGAACTGCTCGACATGGTGGAACTGCCGCGCTCGATGCGCAACCGCTACCCGCACGAGCTCTCCGGTGGCCAGCGCCAGCGCGTCGGCGTTGCCCGCGCCTTGGCCCTGTCTCCGAAGCTGCTGATCGCCGACGAGCCCACCTCGGCGCTCGACGTCTCGGTGCAGGCCCGCGTGCTGGAGATCTTCCAGGAGCTGCAGCGCGAGCACGGGTTTGCCTGCCTGTTCATCTCGCACGACTTGGCCGTCGTCGAGATGCTCTCCAGCCGCATCGCCGTGCTCTCCAAGGGACACCTGGTCGAGGAGAACTCTCGCGAGGAGATCCTGCGCAACCCGCAGGAGGCCTACACCCAGCGGCTCATCGCCGCGGTGCCGGTGCCACACCCCGCCGAGCAGAAGATTCGCCGCGAGGCCCGCGACAAGCTGCTCATGGCCGACGCCCCGTCGACCCTGGCCAAGGCGAGGGAGAAGGCCTCCGCCAAGTAGGCAATCCGCAGAGGGCCGTTGCTCGTTGGTTGAGGAGCTCCGCAAGGAGCGTCCCGAAACCCAGGGTGACGGCTCTTTGCATTGCCGGAGCCTCACCGGAACCGGCCGTCAGCGCAGTCAGCTCAGGGCGAGCCCCAGCACCGAGGCGACCAGGAGCCCGGCGAGGGCCACGAGGTACCAGGTGTTCCAGCGGATCTTCGGCTTGGCCGACTCCAGCTGGGGATTGTCTAGCAGGCCGGCGTCGCGCAGCTCCTCCCAGCGGGCGCGCACAATCGCGGCCGCCTGGCCGGAGGCGGCCGTCAAGACGTCGCCGGGGCCGTAGCCACCCCCGGAGTAGGTGCTCTCGGGCAGGTGCTGGCCCGCCCCGGTGCGCATCGCCCGCGAGTGACCGATCCGCCCGCCGGCCGGCGCGGCCCAGGCCGCAAAGTCACCGACCCGCGTGATGAGGGTCAGGGCGTACTTGGTGTCGATCCGGGTGATGGCCGGCCAGGTCAGGTCGATGGTGCGCAGCACGTTGTTGATCTGCACTCCTCCAGGGGAGACCACGACGGAGGGCCGCCAGTAGGCCATGAAGACCCAGAGCACCGCAAAGGCCACCGGCGCAATGAATGGCCAGGTGTCCCCCGCGTTCTCGATCAGGCCCCACACCACCATCACCACACCGATCACCGAGACCACGCCGGCCAGCCAGCGCGAGAAGCGGGGACGAAACAAGATGGTTTCCATCGACACGGGGGCAGGCGTGGAGCTCATGGTCCAAGTATCCCACTCGCGCCACCCTCGCCGGGATCGGCTCGCCATCGTCGTGGTGGCGGCGCGGTAGACTGATGCCCACGCAATGCGGCGGGTGACCGCTGGCATAAGCATTGGGGGGACCCCCGCCGTCGGACCGCTTAGGTGGGGCAATACGTCCCCGGCGGCCCGCCCGGCCAACGAAGAGGACCCCGAATGACCCTGCGCTCCGATCTGCGCAATGTGGCGATTGTCGCCCACGTCGACCACGGCAAGACCACCCTGGTCGATGCGATGCTGCGGCAGGGCGGTGCCCTCGGTGAGCGCAACTCCGCCGAGCGCGTCATGGACTCCGGCGACCTGGAGCGGGAAAAGGGCATCACCATTCTCGCCAAGAACACCGCGATCCTCTACCAGGGGGCGCATGCCGGACAGTTCGCGCGCGAGGGCGTGACCATCAACGTGATTGACACCCCTGGCCACGCCGACTTCGGTGGCGAGGTGGAGCGCGGCCTGTCGATGGTCGACGGTGTGGTGTTGCTGGTCGATGCCTCCGAGGGCCCCCTGCCGCAGACCCGCTTCGTGCTCCGCAAGGCCCTGGCCGCGCGCCTGCCCGTCATCCTGGTGGTCAACAAGACCGACCGGCAGGACGCCCGCATCGCGGAGGTGGTCGAGGAGACCACCGACCTGCTGCTGGGGCTGGCCTCCGACCTCATCGAGACGGGGGTGGACCTCGACCTGGATGCCGTCCTCGGTTTCCCCGTGATCTACGCCTCCGGCAAGGCTGGTTACGCCTCGCTGAACCGGCCGGGCGACGGCCTGCTCCCGGACAATCCCGACCTGGAACCGCTGTTCGCCACGATCCTGGACACCATCCCGGCGCCGTCGTACACGGAGGGCGCGCCCCTACAGGCCCACGTCAC
Organism: Promicromonosporaceae bacterium; assembly: GCA_009782865.1. Lineage (GTDB taxonomy): Bacteria > Actinomycetota > Actinomycetes > Actinomycetales > Cellulomonadaceae > Xylanimonas. The sequence continues at coordinate 10,636 of WRIF01000006.1, read as the reverse complement.
CAACCTCGACGCCTCCCCGTTCCTCGGTCGCCTCGCCCTGCTGCGCGTGTACAACGGCACGCTGCGCAAGGGGCAGCAGGTTGCCTGGGCCAAGCACGACGGCACCATCTCCTCGGTGAAGATCACCGAGCTGCTCAAGACCGAGGGCCTGGACCGCCTGCCCGCGGAGGCCGCCCAGCCCGGCGACATCGTGGCCGTGGCCGGCATCCCAGACATCATGATCGGGGACACCCTCACCGACCTGGAAGACCCGCGGCCCCTCCCCTTGATCCGGGTCGACGATCCGGCCATCTCGATGACCATCGGCATCAACACCTCTCCGCTGGCCGGAAAGGGCGTCGGCGGCAAGCCCCTCAAGGGTCACAAGGTCACCGCCCGCCAGGTCAAGGATCGCCTCGATGCGGAGCTGGTCGGCAATGTGTCCCTGCGCGTGCTGCCCACCGAACGGCCCGACGCCTGGGAGGTGCAGGGCCGGGGAGAGTTGGCGCTGGCCATCCTGGTCGAACAGATGCGGCGCGAGGGCTTTGAGCTCACCGTCGGCAAGCCGCAGGTGGTGACCAGGCAGGAGGGCGGCCAGACCCTTGAACCGATTGAGCGCCTGACGATTGACGTGCCCGAGGAGTACCTCGGCACCGTCACCCAACTCTTGGCCGCCCGCAAGGGCCGCCTGGAGACCATGTCCAACCACGGCACCGGCTGGGTGCGCATGGAGTTCAAGGTCCCCGCGCGCGGCCTCATCGGCTTCCGCACCCGCTTCCTCACCGAGACCCGCGGCACCGGCATCGCGGCCTCGATTGCCGACGGATACGAGCCCTGGGCCGGCCTCATCGAGTCGCGGAACACCGGCTCCCTGGTGGCCGACCGGGCCGGCGTGGTCACCCCGTACGCCATGATCAACCTGCAGGAGCGCGGCTCGTTCTTCGTTGACCCCACCCAGGAGGTCTACGAGGGCATGGTGGTGGGGGAGAACTCCCGCAACGAGGACATGGACGTCAACATCACCAAGGAGAAGAAGCTCACCAACATGCGAGCCTCCACCTCCGAGACGTTCGAGAACCTGATCCCGCCCCGCAAGCTAACGCTCGAAGAGTGCCTGGAGTTTGCCCAGCAGGATGAGTGCGTCGAGGTCACCCCGGAGATTGTCCGCATCCGCAAGGTCAACCTCGATCAGATCGAGCGGGCGCGGGCCGTCTCCCGCGCCAAGAAGGCCTAACTTCCCTCATTCTGCGCTGACCTCGCTACCTCACCAGGGGTGGAGGAGGCCCTGGGCCCTGGCGGCGGCGGCCAGGCGGGCGTCGAAGGTGGCGACCGCTGCGCCTTCGCGAATCGTCGTGGCCAGGACCACCGCATCGGGCATCTTGAGGCGGTGCGTGGCGCGGGTGGTCGCCAGCAGCTGAGGCCAGTTCTCGCCGGCGTCTGCTAGGACTGTTATCCCCATGACTTCGGTCAGTTCGCTCATCACCTGCTCAACGTTTCCGGAGCGAACCTGGCCTGCGAGCACTTCCGCAACGGTCAGGGAGGCGGCGGCGAAATGTCCATCCGTGCCGAACAGCCTTAACGCCGCTTGGTGATGGGCGTCCTTAGCGGAGTAGAACGCGATCAGCACGGAGGCGTCGAGGACGATCACTCGGCCCAGCCCTCGCGGACCTTGTCCAGGTAGCCGGGCCCATAGATGTCGGTGTACTTTCCGGCCAGCGAGAGCCGCCTGCTGATCTGCGCCTGCCGTTGCGCGGCCTCAGCCGTCTCGGCCTGCCGGGCCCAGTCTTCCAGCACCTCCGCGATCAGGGCGGCCGGCCTGGTGCCGGGCCAGCGTCGCCGGGCCACATCAAGCGCATGTTGAACCCGCGGCGTGTGCGAAACCTGCGTCCGGGTCAAGGTGGTGGGCATGACGCCAGTGTACCACCTGCCGCAAGTGTTGCACCTGCCTGGGGGAGGGTGAATGCCCAGGGGGATGGCTCTGGCGACCGTATCCCGCGCCAAGGGTTCGGCTAGGGTGAGTCTGTGAACGAACATGCCGGAGCGCTACTGGCGGTGCATGCGCATCCAGACGACGAGACCCTGTTCACCGGCGCGCTCATCGCCTCCTGGGCGGCGGCCGGGCAGCAGGTCACCGTGGTGACCTGCACCAGGGGCGAGCGCGGCGAGGTCATCGCCCTGCCGGGCACGGCGACGCAGGGGCGGGCCGACCTAGAGGGCGACCATTCGGGCCTGGCGCGGTGGCGGACCCAGGAGTTGGCCGCCGCCCTTGCCGCCCTGCAGGGGACATGCCCTGGCCCAGGGGTGAGCGGGGTCTTCCTCGACCGCCTGCCTCCCGATGACGGGGCGCGATACCGGGACTCCGGCTACCACCTGAGGGAGGACGGAGAGGTGCTGCCCGAGCCTGACGGGAAGGACTCGTTCTGCCAGGCCGACCTTGAGGAGAGCGCCGGGCGGCTCGCCCGCCTGATCCGCGAACTGCGCCCGGCCGTCGTCGCCACCTACGAGTGGACGGGAGGCTACGGCCACCCCGACCACCTGCGCGTCCACGAGGTGACCGTGCGCGCCCTAGAGTTCTCCGCCGACCCCGCCTGGGGCACCGGCGAGGCCTGGAAGCCTGCGCTCTGGCAGCGCGTTCCTTCCGCCCAGGAGGCCGACCCCGCCGGGCCCTGGACGCCGATTCGCCCGATGCAGACGGAGCGGATTCGGGTGTGGCCCGCCGAACTGTGCCTAGAGGTGCCGGTGCGGCCGGTGATCGAGCAGATGCTCGCCGCCCTGCGCTGCCACGCCAGCCAGGTGCAGGGTGTGCATCGCGCCGCCACCCGCCATCCCGGCGACGCGCTCGGCTGGTACGCCCTGTCGAACAACCTGGTCACGCCGATCCTGGACGTGGAGACGTACTACCTGGCTCCGTAGTCAAGGCAGGCGCGATAGCGTTCACGGACCACGGTAGGTGGTCCGTGAACGCTATCGCGCGCCCTTATCCCTTCGCGCCGACCGACTGTTGTGCCTGTCTTGGGGGTGTGTGAGTACGGGTGCAGCGCGGCGCCGGTAGGCTGGGACGGTGACCGATCCTCAGGTGCCCGGTGACGGGGAAGACGACGCCCCCTTCATCTACGTCAATCCCGACGACGCCTTCGCGCCTCCCGTCGAGCAGGCGGACAATGAGCCGCCGGCCCGTCTGACGATTCTGCAATGGCTGCCACGCCTGGCGGCGGGGGCCGGGGTGGGCGTGGCCGCGGCGGCGCTCGGCACCGCGCACAACCGCACACTGTGGGCCGGCCTGCCCGGCGGCCTTGTCCTCGGCCTGCTGCTCACCCTGTCGGCCGCCCTGCTGCTGCGCTCTTGGCGGGGGCTGCCCATGCTGCTGGCAGGGGGGCTGGCGTGGGTGATCGTCACCCAGCTGCTCTCCCTGGAGCGCCCCGGGGGCGATGTGCTGATCAACGACCCCGCCGCGGCCATCCCCTTCGCCTGGACCGGCCTGGTCTGGCTGTACGCCGGCCTGGTGGTCTGGGGCATCGTCGCATTTCTGCCACGCCGCTGGTTTACGCGCTGAACCGCGGCGCCGGGGCATTAGGCTCTGCGCAAAACCGGACCCCGCCCGCAGCGGGGCGGCCGGGTGGCAGCGAACGGCGAAACGGCAGGCAGACATGGGGCAGACGGTGCGGCCACCGCACATGCTCGACGGCCTCTCCGGCGACCGTGCCCCCTCCCGCGCCCCGAAGGTGCTCGGTGCCCTCGCCCTGGCCGTCGTGCTGCTTGGCGGACTGTACGCCGGGCTGCAGTTCTGGATTGCCGACCTCATTCCGACCGACACCTCAGTGCTCGGCGTCGGGATCGGGGGGCTGACCGCCGAGGAGGCCGTGGCCGAACTCGAGTCGCGCCTTGCCGAGCGGGTGGCCCAGCCCGTGCGTCTACAGGCCGGTGAGGCCACGGCGACGCTCGACCCTCTCGCGGCCGGGCTCAGCCTGGACGCGCGCGCCACCGTCGAAGGGCTCACCGGATTCTCTTGGCACCCCGGCCGGCTCTGGTCGCACCTAGCCGGCGGGCATGAGGCACCACCCAGCCTGCGGGTGGACCACCCGCGCCTGCTCGCCGCCCTCGACGGCCTCCGCGACGATCTGTCCACCGAACCGGTCGAGGGTCACGTCACCTTCATCGGCGCCCACCTGGAGGTGATCGAACCGCTCTCCGGGCAGCGGCTCGATCCCCACGCCGCCGCCCATCAGGTGGCAGGCAGCTGGCTGCGCGAGCCGGGGCCCATCGAGGTCCCCGTCACCGAGGTGCCGCCCGAGTACGGTCCCGACGTCACCGGCCAGGCCGTCGAGCGCGCCCGCGCCATCGAGTCGGGGCCGGTGCGCCTCGACTTCGGCGTCCTGCTGGTCGATGTGCCCGCCCCGACCATCGCCGCCGTCACGCTCGCCGAACTCACCACGATCACCCCGGTGGGCGGCCAGTTTGAGTTCGCGATGGACGGACAGGCGCTGTCCGAGTTGGTCCTGGAACGCGCCCCGGGGGTGGCGGCCCAGCCGGTCGAGGCTCACTTCGAGTTCCCCGAGCCCGGCGGCGCCCCGGTGATCGCGGGTGGCACGTCCGGCTTCGGGCTGGACCCGGATCTGCTGGCGGACACGGTGTTGGCCGCCGCGAGCCGCCCAGAGGCGGGCGCCATTCGCTACACCCAGGCGGTGGCCGTAGAGATGGCGCCCAGCGTCGGCGCTGCCGACCTCGAGGCCCTCGGCGTCCACGAGGCGCTGGCGTCCGCCTCGATCTCCCTGGCCGCCGGGCCCGGCCCAACCGAGGCCGTCGGGCGGGCAGCCGACCTGCTGGACGGGGTGCTATTGGCCCCCGGGGAGCGAATCTCCCTGCTGGAACACCTCGCGGAGGTGGTAGAGGCGGACTCCGCCGATGCGTCCCTGTCCGAGGTGGCCACCGCCGTCCTTGGGGCCGGCTTTCTTGCCGGGCTAGAGATCATCGAACATCACCCCCACCAGCACTTTGCTCCGCACCGCCCCGCCGGGCTGGAGGCGCGGCTGGTGCGCGGGCAGGTTGACCTGGTGCTGCGCAATCAATCCGACACCTACGTGCTGTGGCAGGCCTGGGTCGCCGACGAGACGATCTACGTGCGGTTGTGGGGTTCTCCCACCCTGACCGTGCACACCGCAGGTGGAGAGCGAACCGGGGAGACGCCGCCCTCCGTCGTGATCGGCCGGGGCGCAGGCTGCGTGCCCGCTCCCGCCGGGGAACCCGGCTTCACCGTGGAACACACGAGGACGGTGCTGCGCGGTGACACGCTGTTGAGCCAGGAGACGTTCGCCTGGACCTATCGCCCAGCGCACGCCATAGGCTGTCCGTAGGGGCACACCCTGCCCGCCGACGCCCATCCACAGGGAGGAACGCCAATGCTTGGCCGGACCAGCCGCGAATCGCCCGTCCACGCCGCCGCCGCCGCGCGCAGCGGGGCGTGGAGTGCCCTGCCGCCGGGCGACGGAGACGAGCTGATCGAGATCGACGAGCTGCTCGACCTGGGCAGCACCCGGCAGACGCTGGCCACGGTGGCCGCCGTCGACGACCTGGCCGCCGTGGTCCACCTCGGCCACCCCGAACAGCCGGCGGAACTGCTGGAGGCCTCGCTGCTGTCCGCCGACCACAGCCTTGGCGTCGTCGCGGCGCAGCCGGTGGCCGCCGAATGGACGCTGGTGGCCAGGCCGGGGGCCTCCGGGCTGTCCGTGACCGTGGACGAGGCCGGCCTGCGCGACTGTGGGGAGATCCTGCGCAGTGGCGGCCTGCTGCCGCAGGTGGTTCCCGGGCGGATGAGCGCGGCGCAGCGCCTCCAGGTGGCCGGGCCCGATGGCTCGCTGCTCCTGGAGAGTTCGCGCGTGCCCGCCGGCCTGGTCGAACTGCCCTTCAGCGCACAGTTGAAGGCGCTGCCACCAATCTGGTTCGGGCTGCTCGGCTCCCGCCAGGCCCCGCCGGCCTTCGCCCAGACGTCACAGGTCTGGCTGGCCCTGGGCCCGAGCGACGACCGCCGCGGTTCCCTGCGCTCCACCCTCACCATCTTTGCCGACACCGGCCTCGACCTGCAGCACCTGCGTTCCCATCCCGCCAGCGGCGGCCCGCACGTGTTCTTTTCTTCGTTTAGCTGCCCGGGCTCCGGGGTGCTCGCCACCCTGGTGGCCGAACTGGATGCCGCCAACATCGCCAACCGGGTGCTCGCCGTCCTGCCTGGCGAGAACTTCCTGCCCGGGCCCAAGGGGCTCGAGGCCAGGTGGACCCCGTGATCGGCTATCTGGGGCCAGCCGGCACCTTCACCCATCAGGCGGCCGAGACGTGGGCCGCCGCGCACGCCCCCGGGGCAGTGCTGGTACCGCTGGGATCGGTGGGGGAGGCGCACGACGCCGTGGCGCACGGTGACGTGGAGTGCGCCCTGGTGCCGGTGGAGAACTCGATTGAGGGATTCGTGACCCCCACGCTCGATGCGCTGCTCGCCTCCGGAGAGGTGGTGGCCGTCGGCGCCGTCACCCTCGACATCGCCTTCGACGCCTTTGTCAGGCCCGGCCACGACGCCCTCACCACCGCCTCGGCCCACTCGCACGGCCTGGCCCAGTGCTCCCGCTTCATCTCCGAGCGCGGCCTGCGCCCCGCCCCCGCCGCCTCAAACGCCGCCGCCTGCCGAGACCTCGACGCGCACTCGGTGGCCTTCGGGCCCCGCCTCTGTGGCCCGCTGTACGGCCTGGAGACGCTGGCCGAGGGGGTCGAGGACTTCGCCGCGGCCCGCACCCGCTTCCTGGTGCTGGCCCGGAGGGAAAGGGCCAGCCAGAGGCTGACCGAGAACGCCGCCGCCACTGCGAACCCGGCCCGCCCGGGCTCCCCCCCGGAGGGCCCGGTGGCCCCTGACCCACGCTGGCACACCCTCTTGGCCATCACCCCGGTGGAGGTGGGGCCGGGGGTGCTCGCCCGGGTCACCGAGACCTTCCGTCGACACCGCGTCAACATGTCGTCGCTGATCACCCGCCCCCTGAAGGCCCGCGCCGAGCAGTACGTCTTTGTCATCACCCTCGGCGGCGCCCCACACCACGAACAGACCCGCGTCCTCATGCGCGAGCTGCTTGCGGCGGGAGACTGCCTGAAGGTACTTGGCGCGTACCTAGGTGACCCCGAGGACGACGCCCTCGGTTCGGTGCTCAGCGACCATCTCCCCAAGGGCTCGGTCGGGGCCGATGCCCCCCTCTCCGCTCAGAACTGGAGCCTGCTGTGGTAACCGCACCCGCCTCAACTGCGTCTGCCTCGACCACGACGGCGGAGCCCCCCTTCGACCGCGTGGCCGTTCTGGGCCTGGGGCTGATCGGCGGCTCGCTGCTGCGGCAGCTGCACGCGGCGGGGGTGGCCGCCGCCGGTTGGGCCCACCGCGAGGAGACCGCTGCCGTCGCCCGCGCCGCCGGCCTGGCGGCCTCCACCGACCTGGCGCAGGCGGTGACCGGCGCCGACCTGGTGATCCTCGCCGTGCCCCTGCGACACATGCGCGACGTCGCCGCCCAGTTCGCCGCGCACCTTGCCCTGACCGACGATGCCACCGTGATCGATGTCGGCTCGGTGAAGGTGCCGGTCCACGCCGCCCTCAACGCCGTCGGGCTGGGTCATCACTTTGTGGGCGCCCACCCGATGGCGGGCAATGAACACAGTGGCTTCAGCGCGTCGTCTGCCGCACTGCTGGTCGGCGCGCCCTGGGCCGTGACCTCCCCGGCCAGCCCGGCCCGGCTCGGGGCGGTGGTCGACTTCATCGGGCAGGTGCTGGACGGCCACGCGATAGTCCTTGACGAACACGCCCACGACGAGATTCAAGCCCTGATTTCCGGCCTGCCCCACGTGCTGGCGGTCTCGCTGCTCAATCAGGTGGCCGCCTCACAGCTGCAGGACACCGCCCTGCGCCTGGCGGCGGGCTCCTTCCAGGACGGCACCCGGGTAGCCCGCACCGACCCGGACCGCACCGCCGCAATGATCACGCAGAACTCGGCCGCCGTCGCCGCCGCCCTGCGCCGAACCATCGCTGAGCTGACCGACCTGGCCTCCCGCCTGGAGGGCGGGCTGGAGGTGGACGGCTTCTTCCACCGCGCCGACTCCCTGCGCTAGGGCAGTCTGGGCGCTCGGGCCGCCTGGTGCGCTAGGGGCGTCTGGGGCGTACGGGCCGGGGTGGGATGGGCTTGGCGGTCTCGATCTGGCTGGCGGGGACGTACACCTCGGTGGCGGCCACCTGCCGGGGGGCGTCGGTGAGCAGCCGCAGGCCGTCGTCGTCCACGGAAATCACCAGCGCCAGCACGTCGGAGAACAGTTTGCCCGCGCCGTCGTCGACGAGGCGGCGGCGGACCACCACCCGCTGCCCAGGGGCAAACCCGCGCCAGGCGGCATCACTCATGGGGCGAGCCTAGACTACTGCCGTGACCTACGTGATTGCCCAGCCGTGTGTGGATGTCAAGGACAAGGCCTGCGTCGACGAATGCCCGGTCGACTGCATCTACGAGGGCCTGCGCTCGCTGTACATCCACCCCGACGAATGCGTCGACTGTGGCGCCTGCGAGCCGGTCTGCCCGGTCGAGGCGATCTACTACGAGGACGACGTTCCCCCGCAGTGGGCGAACTTCTACCAGGCAAACGTCGAGTTCTTTGACGACATTGGCTCGCCCGGCGGCGCCCACAAGCAGGGCCCCATCGCCAAGGATCACCCGATAGTCGCCGCGCTTGCGCCCCAGGGCTAGGGCGAAGCTCCCGCCCCGAGTACGGCCCTAGCCTTCGCCCTGGCTCGCGGCCCACAGGTGGCAGGCGGCATACGAGCGAAACGGCGCCCACTCCTCGGCGCGCGCGGCCAGTTCGCGATGACGACGGCCCGGTGGTAGGTCTCGGGAGGCGGCCAGCCCGAGGCGTTCGGCCCCCTTGAGCAGGGCGACATCGCCGATCGGCCACGCATCGGGATCGCGCAGCGCCCGCATGGCCAGGTACTCCACGCTCCAGGGGCCGATTCCGGGCAGGACGGCAAGCGCCGCCCGCGCCGCGGCGAGCGGCCCGGTCAGGTCGAGAGAGCCGTCTACGACGGCCTGGGCGGCCCGCACCACGGTGGCCACCTGTCGGGAGGCCAGCCGCAGGGGACGGTCGGGGTCACTGGCCGCGGGCGTTCCCGGCGCCGCCACGGGCAGGCCCGTGGCGATGGCCCGCTGGGTGGGGAACAGGCGGGTCAGCCCCCAGCGTGACGGTGAGGCGTCCCCGCCCTCGTTGTCCGGCGGGTCTGTCGCGGGCAGCCGTTGGCCCAGGCGGGCCGTCAGGCGGGCCAGGTGGGTGGTCGCGGCGGCCACCGAGATCTGCTGCCCAACGATTACCCGGGTGAGGTACTCCGCCGGGTCGAGAACGTCCGGGATGCGGATGCCGGGTGTGGCGGCCACTAGCGGGGCCAGCCTCGGGTCACGGGAGAGGAAGGCATCCGCCGCCTGCGACTCGGCGGCCCGGTAGTCCAGGCTGAACAGGCGCCGGGCGCGGCCCAGGGCGAACCGGGCGGCGCCGTCCGCGGCGAGGCCCGCGGCGGCCGGCGGGCGCTCCTCGGGCCACGCGGTGACAGCGAGCCGCACCTGGGCCGCACCCGGCCGCCAGGTGGCGTGGAAGACGGCCGGCCCGAAGGGGGTGGACAGGGCGCGCGCAAACGAGCGGGTGCCATCCGGGCCCGTTGCAGAGGCCTCGACGCCCGGAATGGCGCGCGGGTGCAGCCAGTCGAAGATTCCCTGGCCATCCCACGGCTCGGTGATGGGCAGTTCGCTGCTGGACATGGCTCCTCGCGGTCTCTGGTTTCTTGCGGTCTCGGGGCTGCCCGCGTCGCCCACCAGCCTATGGCCTGGTTTGCCTCGCTCCAAACACCGTCGGCCCGTGCCAGTACCTGTTGTTCTCCTGGCATTCGCCTGGCCGACGGCCTGCCGCCGGCGTGAGCGGCTAGGATTCGGAGACTATGTCACTGCCTCCCAAGCCGTCTACCGGGCCGCCTCCCGGCGCCGCCGCCCGCCTCATCGTCGACGAACGCGCCCTTGAACTGCCGTTGCGTAGGGCGACCGCCGGGCCGGACGCCCTTGAGGTGGCCCCCGTGCATCGCGAGTTGGGTCTGGTGGGGTATGACCCGGGCTTCGTCAACACCGCCTCGGCCGCCTCCGCCATCACCTTCATCGACGGGGAACGGGGGGTGTTGCGCTACCGCGGCTACCCGATCGAGGCGCTGGCGGCGGGCGCCACCTTCTTGGAGGTGGCCTACCTGCTGATCTACGGGGAACTGCCGTCGGCCGAGGCGCTCGCGGACTTCTCGGCGCGGGTCAACCGCCACACCCTGGTCCCCGAACAGTTCCACGGTTTCCTCGCCTCGTTCCCGCGCGGGGGGCATCCGATGTCGATGATGGCCTCCGCGATGAATGCCCTGGCCACGTTCTACCCAGAGACGCTCGACCCTCACGACCCCGATCAGGTGGACGCCGCGACGGTGCTGATCTTGGCGAAGATGCGCACCATCACGTCCTACATCCACCGCTCCACCCGCAATGAGTCGCTGCTCTACCCCGACTACGCGCGGGGATATGTCGAAGACCTGCTGCGCATGACCTTTGGCGCCGCCTACGATCCGTGGCAGGAGAACCCGGTT
>WRIF01000005.1 GCA_009782865.1 Promicromonosporaceae bacterium | reverse complement strand
GCCACGAAGGCCGCCCAGCTCAGGCCCGGCGCCAGCACCAGCGCCGCCGGGCGGATCAGGTAGCCGTCGCCCTCCCCGACCAGGCCGGGAATCCAGGAATTGATCTGCTGTAGCAGGTTCTGCTCCAAGGTGGGATTGGCCCCGAGCACGCGGCTGAAGACGGTCCACCCGATGGTCAGGCCGCCGAACAGGCTGAAGAGGGCGGAGTACGCGATTCCCCCGGCAAACTGGTTGCCCCCGCGGCGGGCGAACCAGGACAGGGAGCGCGCGGGGCGTGAGGCGTTCCACCATCTGAGGGCGGGGTCGACGATCCGGTCTCGGCCTTGTTCCATCAGGCCCGACGATTGCATGGGCAGACCCTATCCGGGAGCCGCGCTCGGCGCACCCTCATCCGTCTCACCCCAAGCCGATACCAACGGGGGTTCGTCCCCGATTCGGTCTGCTTTTGGGGCAAACCCCCGTCGATGTTGGCGGGGGCGCTGCCCCACCGGACCACAGGGCGTCCGCCTGCTGTCGCGGCGAACTACAGAGCGTCCGCCCACTGTCGTGGCGAACTACAGAGCGTCCGCCTGCTGTCGCGGCGAACTACAGAGCGTCCGCCTGCTGTCGCGGCGAACTACAGAGCGTCCGCCTGCTGTCGCAGGGCGGCGCCCTTGGCGTGGGCGATCTCGGCCAGGGAGGCCTGGAAGGCCTCCAGGCGGGCTCGAATCTCGGCGGCCGTCTCGCAGGTGCCGGCGGCCAGGATGCGCGCGGCCAGCAGGCCGGCGTTGCGGGCGCCGTCGATGGACACGGTGGCGACCGGCACCCCGGCGGGCATCTGCACGATGGAAAGCAGCGAGTCCATGCCGTCGAGGTGCCTGAGCGAGACGGGCACTCCAATGACCGGCAGCGAGGTGACGGAGGCGAGCATGCCCGGCAGGTGGGCCGCTCCCCCGGCGCCGGCGATGATCACGCGAAGGCCACGCCCGGCGGCACGCCGGCCATACTCGATCATCTCGGTGGGCATCCGGTGCGCGGAGACCACGTCGGCCTCGAAGGGGATGTCGAACTCGGCGCACGCCTCGGCGGCGGCCTTCATCGTCGGCCAGTCGGAGTCGGAACCCATCACGATGCCCACCAAGGGAGAAGTCATGCCAGGAAGCGTCATATCAGAAAGCCTAGCGCCAAGGCGGCCTCCGCCTCTCCCCGCGGCCCTGCCCAGCCTCAGCCCGGGCCCTGCCCGAGATCAGGGAAACAGGCCCCCAAGGCCGAGCGGGAAGGAACGGCGCGGGCGCCAAACGTCGTCGTTGCCGTGCTCATACAACCAGAACTCCTCGACGGTGAAGGCCGCCTCGAAGGTGCTCATCTGGTTGAAGGTTCGCTCCAGGGACAGGCTCGACACCTCGTGGGCGATGGTGACGTGCGGGTGGTAGTTGAAGCGCAGGTCTTGGGCGAGCGGGCCGCGGCGGGCGCGCCGCTCGAGCTGCTCGCACTCGGCAATCCCCTGCACCACGTTGATGAACACCACCGGGGAGATTGGGCGGAAGGTGCCGGTACCGCGCAGGTGGAGGCGGAAGGGGGTGGCCGCCGCCGCCACCACGGCCAGGTGGTCCTCAACCGCGGCAAGCGAATCGACAACGGTGGGGCCAACCAGGGTGACGTGGGGCGGGATCACGGCGGCGTACTGGTCGCCCGCCCGACGGCGGGCGGCCACCAACTCGGCAGCGTAGGGCTCGGGGACGGCGATGGAGACGCCGATCCGAGACTCGCCCTGTTCACGGGCTGGCAGATGCACGGCTAGCGGGCTCCGCCCGCGCTGGCGGGCCGGAGCAGGCCGAAGCGGTCGTAGACCCGGGCCAGGACCGGCGCGGCGATCTCACGGGCGCGGGCGGCGCCGTCTACGAGCACGCGGTCGAGCTCGGCCGGGTCGGCAAGGTAGATCTCGGCCCGCTCCTGGAAGGGCCTGATGAACTCGGCGACCGCCTCGGCCAGGTCAACCTTCAGGTAGCCGTAGCCGCGGCCGTCGTACTCGGCGGCGATGTCGTCGATCTCCCGGCCGGTGATCGCGGAGAAGATGACCAACAGGTTGGAGATGCCGGGCTTGTTCTCGACGTCGTACCGCACCCCAAACGTCTCGTCGGCGTCGGTCACCGCCCCCTTGATCGCCTTGACGGCCCGCTTGGCGTCCTCCATCAGCCAGACCACCCCCTTGCCGCCGGAGGAAGACTTGCTCATCTTGGCGGTGGGGTTGGTCAGGTCCATGATCTTGGCGCCACCCTTGACGATGTGGGCGTCGGGCACCACCACGGTGCCGGCCCCGAAGCGCGAGTTCATGCGTTCGGCGAGGTTGCGGGTCAGTTCCAGGTGTTGGCGCTGGTCTTCACCGACCGGCACCAGAGAGGCGTCGTACAGGCAGATGTCGCCCGCCTGCAGGCTCGGGTAGGAGAACAGGCCGACGGTGGTGCCGTCGCTGCCGTGCTTGGTGGACTTGTCCTTGAACTGGGTCATGCGCGAGGCCTCACCGAAGCCGGTCACGCACTGCATCAGCCAGCCAAGTTGGGCGTGCTCGGGTACGTGACTTTGCACAAACAGGATCGACTTGGCCGGGTCTACCCCTGCCGCCAGGTACTGAGCGGCGGTGCGGCGGGTGCGTTCGGCCAACACCGCCGGGTCGTGCTTGACCGTCACCGAGTGCAGGTCGGCAACGAAGTACAGCGCCTCGAAATCGTCCTGGAGCGCCACCCACTGGCGCAGGGCGCCGATGTAGTTGCCCAGATGGAGCGAGCCGTCGGTCGGCTGCATCCCCGAAAGAATCCGCTGGCGTGAAGTGGCCTCAGACATGGCCGATAACCTAGCGTGTGAGCGCCCCGCCACACAACGTGCGGGCGCCTGCTGTCGTAATCCGTCGAATTACGCGTCTACATGTGCCATGAGGCACTCGCCGAGGGAGGTGACCTCGTCGATGTTGAGTTCGACGACGAGCCGGCCGCCGCCCTCTAGGGGCACGCGCATGACGTAGCCGCGGCCCTCCTTGGTCACTTCCATGGGTCCGTCGCCAGTGCGAGGCTTCATCGCAGCCATCTTGATACCCCTGTTCATCGGTCCTCCAAACGTGTCCTGCGCTGGACGCATGCCAGCCGAACCGCCGCTTATTCTACGTTACGGTCCGGCCTCCTCGTTGCGGCTTAGCGCCTAGCGAACCCTTCCGGGGCGTGCGGCGCTCAGCCCGCGGACGTCGCCCCTCAGGCCTGCTGGGTGCCGTTGCGCTCGTTGGCGGCCAGTTCGGCCCCGCGCTCAACGATGTACCGCACCGCATCGGCCGCGTCGTCGGTCAGGTGCATCAGGTCGGGGTCTCCCGGGGAGATCATCCCGCGCTCGACGACGGCATCGCGCAGCCAGTGCAGCAGCCCCTGCCAGTAGTCCCGTCCGATGAGGGCCACCGGGAACTCGGTGATCTTGTGGGTCTGCACCAGGGTGAGGCTCTCGAAGAGTTCGTCGAAGGTTCCGAAGCCGCCAGGGCACACCACAAACCCCTGGGAGTACTTCACGAACATGGTCTTGCGGGCGAAGAAGTAGCGGAAGTTGACCCCTAGGTTGACGTACTGGTTCATGCTCTGCTCGAAGGGCAGTTCGATGCCGAGGCCAATCGAGGTGCCGCCGGCCTCCAGGGCGCCCTTGTTGGCTGCCTCCATGATGCCGGGGCCGCCACCGGTGATGACGGAGTACCCCGCCTCCACCAGCCGGCGGCCCACCTCGTAGGCGGCGGCGTAGTCGGGGTGGTCGCGCGGGGTGCGCGCGCTGCCGAACACCGAGATGGCGGGGCCTACCTCGGCCAGCGCCCCGAAGCCTTCAACAAACTCCGACTGGATGCGCAGCACCCGCCACGGGTCCTTGTGCAGCCACTCGGTGTCGTCGGTCCCGGCCAGCAGGGCCTGGTCGGTGGTCCGCTCGGGAATCTGGTCGCCGCGCAGCAGCACGGGGCCCCGGCGGTATCCATTGGCCTTCAGGTCATGTGCACTCATGGCTGCACCCTACCCAGCCGTTCGGCGGGTGGCGGGGGCCGCGCCGCTTGACGCTTCGGCAACGCCACTTTGCCCGTTAGGGTTGCGCCATGCTGATTCACGACGTCCAGGCGCGCGTGCGCATCGCCCTGACCTCCACCCTGATCAATGAGTGGGGGCTGTTTACGCCGCGCACCGGCACGTCGGCCCCTTCGGAGCGGTCGATCGCCTTCCACCTGGGGTGGAGCCTGCGACCAAGCTTCGATGAGTCTTGGGACATGGACTGCGATTACGAACGTTCGGGCGCCGCCGTCGAGCCCTCCTTGGCCTTTGGGGAGGGCGTGCACCGCGCCCCTGACCTGATCGTGCATCGGAGGGGGCGCGTCGGCCCGGCCGACAACCTGCTGCTGCTCAGCCTGTCCGCCGACTTCGCCTCGGCCGGCGACGCCCCCGGCATCGAGCAGTTGCGCAACGTGCAACTGCGTTACGGCTACCGGTACGGCGCCTGGGTAGACCTGCAGCTGTCCGAGGAGGGGGCCGAGGGGCGCATCATGCCTCGCTGGCAGTGGATGGAACTGGAGTCCGGCCTGGTCAGTCCCGAGCCCGAGCCCGTCTACAACACCGCAGAGTTACGCAGCATCACCAGCCAGATCCACCTGGTTTATGTTGGGTGAAGGGAGGGCGCCGCGAGTTGGCTCGCGAGCGACCGAGTGAGCCCAACCTGAGGCTCAGGCGACCGATCCTGGACCCCGGCCGCAAGACCGGGGTCCAGGGCGGAGTCAACTGGACAATCTGATTGCCCTAGTTGAAGCGGCAGACGTCAAGGTCTAGGTCACAGATTTCATGGCCATCGCCAACCGATTACGGTGTTCGCCGCGGCGATTTCGCCTGCAGTGAACCAATCCCTACCCCAAGCGGTCCACACATAGAATGGCCTTGCCGTGCCACCCAGCGCCCGGGCGATGGCATCCGCATTGAACTCAATGGCAGGGAATCTGGGGTGTTGACCATAGATTTGCTGTAATCGCAACTCCAGCGCATTCCAACTTGCCGGGCAGCCCGACCGACAGTCGGTTATATGCTCCTGGTAGACATGCCCGGCTTCGTGTCTGATCACATTATCAAGCTGGAACTGGGTGGAAAGATTGATGTCAAGCTCCATTGCATGGTCTTCCCAGTTTATCCAAACTTGACCGGCGGGAGAGAGGCTGGTGCCATAGACGCCATAGCCAGACAGGTCTCTCCAGTCGATGGTGATGCATCTTCCTCCCGGAAGGCTGTCCAGAATCCTGCGAGCGTTGGCAGCAACGGCAGGCCCACCCCTAGGGGAGCCGGTGTCTGGGCGCCGCACGCACCCAGAGGCCAGAGTTGCTTGATGCCGCCTGACTCCCGGGGTGGTGATCCCGTTTCCATTCCAGTCACCCACTATGCCCAGATCGTTTCCAAACCCGAAGACCGCGATCACATCTGCGTTTCCCGTAGTTAGGCTGTTGCGGAGATAGAAACTGGTTCCCCTCCGCACTCCGATGGTATCGCATCCGTTTCCATTCCAGTCGCCGACCAGCACCTGATCGGTGGCGCGACCAAAGGTAAACCCGTGATCGGCAGGACCAGCAGAGTTCGAGTTCCTGAGATAGAACCTGTTTCCCCTCCGCACGCCTATAGTGTCGATGCCATTGCAATTCCAGTCACCGACCAATACTTCATCGGATGCTTGACCGAAGGTGAAGGCTGGGATGTCATTGTTGCCAGCCGAGTTGGAGTTTCGCAGCAGAAATTGATTACCCCGCCTAACCCCGACAGTGTCGGCTCCACTTCCATTCCAGTTCCCGGCAATCGGCTCATCGGTTGCTCGCCCAAAAATGAAGGGCGTAGGCCGCGCGTCACCGAGGCCGTTATTTATGAAGAATTGCCCTTCGCGCCAGACTGATATGGTGTCTCTGCCGTTTCCATTCCAGTCACCCACAAGCGCCGTGTCGCCCGTGGATCCAAAGTTGAAACGATGATGAGTTCCAAGGCCAGTTGAGTTGTTAGAGAGAAGGTATCGATTTCCGGCGGATCCTCCTCCGATGGGGATGCCACTGCGTCCCGCCATGTTCGGCAGCGCCGCTGGCGCGTGTTCGTTTCGACGCGCTTCTTCCAAACGTCTAGCGTGGTCGTCATCTTCGAAGCGAACTCCTCCGCTCCTGAGTTCGGGCAGTGACCCACTCAGTTCGGCAAGGGCCAGCGGCTCAAGGTCCTCCGTCATCGGCGCACCGAGCCCCACCTCCCCGCCAGGTCCATCTAGTTCGTGAGGTTCCGGGAGCGCCATGGCGCTCGTCGGCGAAAGGCCGCCGAGCAGCAGACCCCCCGAGGCAACAAGCACTGCCAAGCGACGAGATTTCCTAGGCCTTCCTGAGGCTAACATTCTGCACTCCATTCTCATGTTTGATGAAGTGACGCAAAGAAGAACTAGAGCAGCCCCCTGCGCCACTACGGGAGTCCGGCGGCAGGTGTCCCGCGGCGCGAGAACCTCGGTTGCGCCGGTAACCACAAGGTAACAGCTCGGCCTCCCCGCCGCCCTCGCTGGAAGAAACTTGTCGCCAATCCCGAAGGTTGCCTGTCGCGGAATTGCCTTCGAGCCAAGGGGGGACTCATTCCGATCTTCGGTGGGCCACTTCCACCCTCCCACCAAGCCACAATGCCGGGCCGGGCCACCGCCGTCGGCTAGGGTGCCGACCATGGGCGTGATCGACTGGATTCGCTGGGTGATCTCCATCCTCATCACCGCGGCCGTGACCCTGGCCTGCCTGACGGCCTTCATCGACGCCGCCCGCCGCCCCCCGGCCGCCTTTGACTACGCGGAGAAACGCCCCAAGACCACCTGGTTGCTCATCACCGGCATCGGCCTGGCGGTGGCGACGCTCGGGGCGCTCAGCCTGTCCGGCCTGCTGCGTTCGGCGGGCAGCCTGCTCTTCACCATCATCGCGCTCGCCCCGGCGGGGGTGTACTGGTACGACGTGCGCCCCGAAGTGGCTAACTACCGCCCGCGCTCCCCGTCCCGGTGGTGACATGCGGGCCGTGTTGCAGCGGGTCACCCGCGCGCGGGTGACCGTCGACGGCCGGGTGACCGGCGAGATCGACCAGCCCGGCCTCGTCGCCCTGGTGGGGGTGGGGCTTGACGACGGGGAGCCCCAGGTCGCGACCATGGCGCGCAAGATTGCCGAACTGCGCCTGCTGCGCGACGAGCAGTCCCTCTCCGAGGCGGGCGCCCCCGTCCTGGTTGTCAGCCAGTTCACCCTCTACGGGGAGACCAAGAAAGGGCGACGCCCCTCATGGTCACAGGCCGCCCCGGCGCGCATTGCCGAACCGCTGATCGAGCGGCTGGTCGCAGCCCTCCGGACGCGCGGCATCACGGTGGCGACGGGCGAGTTCGGCGCCATGATGGAGGTAGAGCTGGTCAACGACGGCCCGCTGACGGTGTTGGTCGAGACGTAGTTCGCGTCCGCCCTGCCGGTGTTCGCGCCGGGCCGCTAATGATTGTGGGCCTTGGCCAGCAGGTCGCGGATCTCGACGAGCAGGGCGACGTCGGCGGCGGGCTCCGCCGGTGGGGCGGCCGGCCGGCGGGCCACCAGCCGCCCCACCGGGGCCACCACGGCGAAGTACAGCACCACGGCCACGATCACAAAGTTGAGGATCGCCTGCAGGAAGAGGCCCACCGGGAAGGAGGTCGAGCCGATCGCAAACGCCACACTAGAGACATCGGGCCGGCCGAAGATCAAGGCGATCAACGGGTTCAGCAGGCCGTCCATCAGGCCGGTGACGGCGGCGGTAAAGGCGGCACCGATGATGATGCCCACCGCGAGGTCGAGCACGTTGCCACGAAGCAGGAAGTCCTTGAAGCCCTTAAGCATGCCCCGATTGTGGTGCCACCCGCGCCGCCTCGCAACGGCAGCGGCGTCCGCTGGGCGAAAGTGGGGGCGGTACGGCACACTATAGGTGTCCCCGCCGCCCCCAGCTAAAGGATCACCGTGGATCAGGCCGTCCTCCTCAGCGCCCCGCTGTTCGCGGGGATGAAGCCCGCCGAGGCCCAGGCCCTACTGCGGGCGATGACCCCCGTAGAAATGCCCAAGGGGGAGCCCATCTTTGCCCAGGGCGACACCGGGGACGTGCTCTACGTAATCGCCGCGGGCAAGGTGAAGCTGGGGTCCCTGACCTCCGATGGCCGAGAGTCTCTCTTGGCGGTGCTCGGTCCGGGCGAGATGTTCGGTGAACTCGCCATCTTCGACCCCGCCCCTCGCTCGGCGACCGCCACGCCGATTGCCCCCACCGTCTGCTACTCCCTCGGCCACGACGACTTCGTCGCCTGGCTGCAAGACAAGCCCGCCGCCTCCCTGCAGCTGCTGGCCTTCCTGGCCCGTCGCCTGCGCCGCACCAACGCGAGCCTGTCAGACATGATCTTCACCGATGTCGCCGGGCGGGTGGCGGGCACCCTCCTGGACCTGGCCGCCCGCTTTGGGCAGCAGACCGCGCAGGGGGTCACCGTGGTGCATGACCTGACGCAGGAAGAACTCGCCCAGCTGGTGGGCACCTCGCGGGAATCGGCCAACAAGGCGCTCTCCGACTTTGCCAGCCGCGGCTGGATCGAACGGAAGGGCAAGACGACCACGCTGCTCAACCTCGACCGGCTGCGGCGGCGCGCCCGGTAGCCGTCCTCCCCACCAGGCGGGCAGGACTAGGCGAGTTCGACGATCAGTTCGACCTCTACCGGCGAGTCCAGCGGCAACACCGAGACCCCCACCGCCGAGCGGGCGTGCACCCCGGCCGCGCCGAAAATCTCTCCGAGTACCTCTGAGGCGCCGTTGATCACGCCGGGCTGCCCGGTGAAGGCCGGGTCGGAGGCCACAAAGCCAACCACCTTGACCACGCGGGTCACTCGGTCCAGCGAGCCGACCAGGGAGCGTACGGCGGCCAGGGCGTTGAGCGCGCAGACGCGCGCCAGGCCGGCGGCATCGGCGGCGGGAACCAGGCCGGGGCCGTCCCCCACCTTGCCGGTGGTGGGTAGTGCGCCGTCGATGAACGGCAACTGCCCGGAGGTAAACACCCAGCCGCCCGCGACCACCGCCGGCACGTAGGTGGCCACGGGTGGGGCTACAGCGGGAAGGACGATCCCCAGTTCGGCCAGCCGAGCCTCAAACGACCCCGCGGCGCCCGACGTCGCGCCGTCTGACATCACGCCGCCCGCCATCAGGCTTCCTGGGGGCGCTTGAAGTACGCCACCAGGCCGTTGCCGTCGGGACCGGTGACGATGGTTACCAGCTCCCAGCCGTCTGCTCCCCAGGTGTCCAGGATGGCCTTGGTGTTGTGGATGAGCAGCGGGGTGGTCGCGTACTCCCAGGCGATGCGCATGCCGCCCATCATACAGCGACAGCCCCGCCCAGCCTGGCTGCTGCCCGTACGGTTTCAGCATGGCCCCTAAGCATGCTGCCACCCGGGTGATCGCCCGCGGACCCGACCGGCCGCGGGCCACCTTGGTCCGGCTGATCGCCACCTTGGCGGCATTCGCCCTGCTCGCGGGCGTCGGCGGAGTCCTGGCGGGAGGCATGGCCGTCCCCCTGGCGGGCGCCCTCTCCGCGGGCATAGACGAGGCCCTCAAGCTGTTCGACGAGATACCCACGGAGATCGGGGTCGGCAGGCTCTCGCAGCGATCCGAGGTCTATGCCGCCGACGGCAGCCTCCTGGCCGTCTTCTATGCCCAGAACCGGATCGTGGTGCCGCTGCGGGACATCTCCGAGCACATGCAGCATGCGGTCATCGCCATCGAGGACGAGCGCTTCCCCACGCATGCCGGCGTCGACCTCCACTCGATGGCCCGTGCCGCCGTCAACAACCTGACCGGCGGCCCCCAGCAGGGGGCCTCCACCCTCACCCAGCAGTACGTCAAGAACCTGCTGATTGCCGAGGCTGACCGCGCCGAGAATCCGTTCGGGATCGTCGAGGCGCGCGCGGACTCCCTAGCCCGCAAGGTCAAGGAGATGAGGCTGGCGATCGCCCTGGAGCGCGAGCTGAGCAAGTCCGAGATCCTGGGCGGGTATCTCAACATCGCCCAATTCGGCGCCAACAACATCTACGGGGTGGAAAGCGCCGCCCGCTACTTCTTCAACAAGTCCGCCAAGGACCTCACCCCCGTCGAGGCGGCCACCATCGCCGGCGTGACCAAGGCCCCGTCGACCTTTGATCCGGTGCGCGATCCAGAGCTAGCCGAACAGCGTCGCAATGCCGTGCTCTTCAAGATGTACTCGCTCGGCTACCTCTCCCCGGAGGAGTACCACGCCGCGCGGCAGATCCCGCTGGCCGACACCCTCCACCTCACCCCGGTTCCCACCGGCTGCGCCTCCGCGGCCGGCGCGGCCTTCTTCTGCAACTACGTCATCCAGGTGATGAAGAACGCCGAGGAGTTCGGCGAGACGGTCGAGGAGCGGATGGACCTGCTCTACCGCGGTGGCCTGAAGATCATCACCACGCTGGACCCGCGGCTGCAGGCCGCCGCCGAGGCTGCCTTGGCCGAGGTGGTCCCCCACCCGAACTCTGCCGACCTCGACGCCGTGCTCGTCACCGTGCAGCCCGGCACGGGACGCATCCTGGCCATGGCCCAGAACGTGCCCTTCGACGGCTCGGACCGTCCGTTGCCGGGCACCACCGCCCAGAACTACGCCGCCGGCCCGCTCTACGGCTCCTCGAAGGGATTCCAGATCGGTTCGAGCTTCAAGACGTTTGTGCTGGCCCAGTGGCTGCTGGAGGGGCACACCCTCAACGAGTACGTCAACGGTTCGGTGCGGGAACGACCCCTCTCAGACTTCTGGGGCTCCTGCGTCGGCCCCTTCTCCCGGGATCAGAGGTGGCGGCCCAGCAATGTGCTGGCCTCCATGGGGGGATCGATGAGCGTCTATCGGGCCACCATCGACTCGGTCAATGCCGCCTACGTGGACATGGAGTCCCAGCTGGACCTGTGCGGCGTGGCCGACACCGCCTGGAGCATGGGGTTCCGGCCCACCCAGGTGATCAGGGACCAGGCCGTGGTGACCCTGTATCGACCCACCCGCGACGACGTCGAGATCGTCCCCTCCATGGTGTTGGGCGCCCAGACCACCTCCCCCCTGGCCCTCGCCTCCGCCTACGCCACCCTCGCCGCGGGCGGCACGCACTGCGAGCCCATCGCCATCGTCTCCGTCTTTGACGCCGACGGCCTGCGCCTCTCACCGCCGAGCGCCCGCTGCAACTCAGAGGCGCTGCCACCCGAGGTCGCCGCCACGGTGACCCACGCCCTGCAGAAGGTGCTCAGCGACGGCGCGGCCCGCTCCTCGCGCCTGCCCGACGGCCGCGACCAGGCGGGCAAGACCGGCACCACCAACCGGGCCTCCCAGACCTGGTTCACCGGCTACACCCCCAACCTGGTGACCACCGCCTGGGTGGGCGACGCCTCTGGGGAGGTGTCCCACCTGGACGTCATGTTCGAGGGGCGCCGCCTCCGCCCGCTCTACGCCTCCACCCTGGCCGCGCCCTTGTGGGGCGCGTACATGACGGTGGCCGTCCAGGGCCTCGAACCGTTGGAGTTCCCGCCGCCGGACCAGAAACTGGTGGGCCGGCCGCCCGCCCCGCCGGCCACCGCGCCCGAGGCTAGTGCGCCTGAGGCCACCGCGCCCGAGGCCAGCACGCCTGAGGCCAGCACGCCTGAGGGTGGCGCCACGGACTAGCCGGCCGTGCCCCTCATCCCGGGCGGCCTCCGCCCTCGCTTCGCCCACTTGGGGCGGCGATCAGGGCGCCTCGGCGCGGTGCAGGGCGACGATCCCGCCGCTGAGGTTGCGGTAGCCGATCCGCCGCCAGCCGGAGTCGCGCAGCCAGGCGGCCAGGCCCAGCTGGTCGGGCCAGGCGGCGATGGTCTCCGCGAGGTACTCGTAGGAGCCGCGATCCCCCGTCACCCGCCCGGCCAGGGAGGGCAGCAGCCGCATCAGGTAGTCCTGGTACACGCGGCGAAAGGGCCCCCAGGTGGGGGTCGAAAACTCGCACAGCACCAGCCGGCCGCCTGACCGGGTCACCCGCAGCGCCTCGCGCAGGGCCAGCGGGGCGTCGGGCACGTTGCGCAGGCCAAAGCTGCAGGTGACGACGTCAAAGGTGGCGTCGTCAAACGGCAGGGCGGTGGCATCGGCCTCCACAAAGGTCAGTTCGGGGTGACGCTGCCGCCCCACCTTGAGCATGCCGGAGGAGATGTCGGACGCGATCACCTCGGCCCCCCGGCGGGCGAGCGGAATCGAGGAAGACCCCGTCCCGGCGGCAATGTCGAGCACACGCTCGCCGGGGCGCACCCCGATCGCCTCCACCACGGCCCGCCGCCAGCGGCGATCCTGACCCAGGGAGACCAGGCCATTGACCAGGTCATACCGGGCGGCGATCCCGTCGAACATGACGGCCACCTCGGCGGGCCGTCTGGCAAGGGTGGCGCGCGACATGCGGCCTATCGTGCCACGACCCGCCCGGCTAGGCTTGCCCCCCGTGAGGGTTTCGACGCGCGCCATCGACATTGCCGACGCCGACCCCCGCGCGCTCGTGGACCTGCTGCCCGCCGGCCCGGACGTGTTCTCCTGGGTGCGCGACGGCGATGGCCTGGTCGGCTACGGGGTCGCCGCCCGCCTCGACGCCCCGGGGGCCGAGCGCTTCGCCGAGGCGAGCCGTTGGTGGCAGGCCCTGGCCGCCTCCGCCGAGGTGGAGGACCCGCTGGCGCTGCCCGGCACCGGCCTGGTCGCCTTCGGCTCCTTCGCCTTCGACGACACCTCCTCGGCGGGTGGCGCCCTGGTGGTGCCCCGAGTGATCTACGGGCGCCGAGGCGACACCGCCTGGGTCACCACCATCACGGGCACCGAGCCGGCACGGGAGCCGGCGCAGGCGTTGGCGCCGGCGGGGACGTCGCGCCGCCCGCCCTCCCCCGGGCCCGTCACCGAAACAGACGCCGCCGGGCGTTCCGCCGCCTTCCTCGCCGCCGTCGAGGCGGCCATCGCCCGCCTCCAGGGCGGGCATCTGGAGAAGGTGGTCATCGCCCGGCGGGCGGACGTGACCGCCGCGACCCCCCTCGACCCCCGCTTCCTGCTGCGCTACCTGACCCAGCACTACCCCACCACCTGGGCCTACAGCGTCGACGGCCTGGTGGGGGCCACCCCCGAGCTGCTGCTGCGCTCCGAGCGCGGCCTGGTGACCTCCCGCGTGTTGGCCGGCACCGTGCCGCAAGAAGCCCCGCCCCCGGCGCCAGCCTCTGCCGAGCGGCGCCGGGCGTTGCCGCACCTGGCCCGCCTCACCGAGAGCGCCAAGGATCTGGCCGAACACCGGCACGCCGTCGAGTCGGTGACCGCGGCCCTCCGCGGATTCTGCTCCTCAATGAACGTGCCCGAGCAGCCGTTTGTGCTGCCCCTGCCCAATGTGCTGCACCTGGCCACCGACGTGACCGGCGTGCTGGCTCGCGGCCTCGACCCGGCACCCACCTCGCTTGACCTGGCCGCGGCCCTGCACCCCTCGGCGGCGGTCTGCGGCACGCCGACGGCCACGGCCCGGGAACTGCTCCGCGAGCTGGAGGGCCTCGACCGCGGCCGCTACGCCGGCCCGGTGGGCTGGCTGGGCGCCGACGGCGACGGGGAGTGGGGGATCGCCCTGCGTTGCGCGCAGATCGATCCAGCGGACCCCAGGGCGGCCCACCTGTTTGCCGGCTGCGGCATCATGTCCGCCTCGGACCCGGCCGCGGAACTGGCCGAGTCAGAGGCGAAGCTCGCCCCGCTGCGCGCGGCGCTGGCCTCAGCCAATGCTTGAGGGGGTGGGCCGCGGTTGCAGCCCACCCCCTCAAGCGCGGAAGTGCTAGCGGATCAGCGCCAACAGATCAGGCACCGTGCTGGTTGTAGGAGCCGGAGATCTGGTTCATCGCCACAAACACCTTGTGCTGATAGATGAACGGACCGACGATGATCATCGAGCCCAGCACGTACCACAGCCAGAAGTCCTTGGCCTCGACCTGGCGGCCCAGGCCGCGGCGCTGGGACTCGTTGCCGACGCGCTCGGAGAACTGGTGCATCCAGACGAACTGGTAGATGCCGAAGGTCACCAGGGACAGCAGGATCATCAGCAGGTAGTTCATGGTCTTGCGGCCGTCGCGGCGGGCGGCGGTGTTCAGCGATTCGGTCATCTCGTACCACACGATGATCGCGTAGATGCCGAGGGTGATGATGCTAAGGCCGATGTACTTGCCAAGGCTGCGGTTGGTGGGGAGCTGCGCGAACGGGGTCGCGTCGCTCGCAGGGGCGGCAGGGGCGCTGGGCAGAGGGGTAGTCATGCCCGGAACCTATCACGGGGGCCAGGCAAGACCGGGAGGCTAGGGGCGGTGTCGGGTCAACCCGGCAGCGGCGGCCTTATCCACCAGCACGGTGGTGTTCGGGTGCATTTGTAGAACGGTGGCGGGCCAGGAGGCGCTGATCGGCCCCTCCACCAGTTGGGCGATGGCCTCGGCCTTCCCCGCCCCGGTGGCAACCAGGACGATCTCGCGGGCCTCCATGATGGTGCCCAGCCCTTGGGTCAGGCAGAGGGTGGGGACCAGGTCGAGGTTGCCGCCGAAGAAGCGGGCATTGTCTCGGCGCGTCTGCTCGGTCAGCGGGACGCTGCGGGTGCGGGAGGTCAGCGCGGACAGGGGCTCATTGAAGGCGATGTGCCCATTGGAGCCGATGCCCAGGATCTGCAGGTCTACGCCCCCCGCGTCCCTGATGGCCGTCTCGTAGGCGGCGGCGGCCGCGGTCAGGTCGGCGGCGCTCCCGTCGGGCCCGGACACCTGCCCGGCGGGCCACTGCACGCGGTCGGTGATCTCGCGGGCGATCACGTTGCGGTACCGCTCGGGATGATCGAGGTCGATTCCCACGTACTCGTCCAGGGTGAAGCCGGTCGCCTGCGCAAAGGACAGTCCGCCTTCCCGGTGCCGGCGGGCCAACTCGTCGTAGGTGGGCAGGGGGCTAGAGCCGGTGGCCAGGCCAAGCACCGCGCGAGGCTTGGCCCGCAGCACCGCCTCGAAGCGGTCGGCGGCCAGGATGGCCAGCTGGGCGGCGGGGGCGATGATGAGTTCCATGGGTCACAATCCTCACGGTTAGGTCAACTCGGCGCGGGCCCGGGCCAAGGCCTCCGCCGGGGCGGAGACGGCGTCCAGGGCGAGGAGGGCCGAGCCAAGCAGGGGGGGTGCGGTAACGATCTCCATCGTAGCGTTAGGGGCGGCGGTGGCCAGCCGCTGCCCGATGGCCGCGGTGAGCAGCGGGTCGCGGGCGGCGACAACCCCCCCGGCCAACACCACCGGCACCGGCTCCTCGGTGGCACCTAGCCGCTCGATGGCGGCCGTGGCAAAGGCGACGATCTCGTCGGCCTGCCGGAACACCAGCGAGCGGGCCACCTCGTCACCCTCGCCCGCCACCTGGAGGATCACCGGCGGCAGGGACGAGAAGGCCGACCAGTTGACGGCGCCGCGATGGTAGGCCTCGATCAGTTCGGCCATCGAGCCGAAGCCGAGGGCGTTCAGCACCGCGGCGCGCAACGCGGTCTGCGGGCCGCGGCCGTCCTCGGCGCGGGCCGAGTGCCACACCGCCTGCAGGCCAAGGTGGTCTCCTCCCCCCCAGTCCCCGGAGACCTCGCCGATGGCCGCAAAGCGCACCACCGCGCCGTCCGGCCCCCGGCCGAGCGCGTTGGAGCCGGTGCCGCAGATCACGGCGACTGCCACCGGGGCGGCGGTGCCGGCCCGCAGCACCGGGAAGAGGTCGTTGTCGACCAGCAGTTGCCGCGCGGTCCAGCCGAAGCCGGCGAGTTCGGCGCGCAGGGCGTCGATCTCGAACTGGAAGTCCAGGCCGGAGTAGTAGACGGCGGCCAGGGCCACGGGCGGGCTCCCGAGCCCGGCCAGCAGGCCGGTGACCATCTGGTCGAGGGCGGCGGCGGTGGCGGCCGCCCCGATCTCCTGTGGGTAGTAGCGGCCGTGCCGGGCACGGGCCAGCACCTGGCCGTCCGGGGAGATCACCGCCACGTCGGTCTTGGTTCCGCCGCCGTCGACGACGACGAGTACCTCGCTGCTCACGCCCACGGCAGATGCTCCCGGTTGATGGCGATCAGCTGGTCGGCCAGCTTTTCGGCCTTGTCCCACTGCCCCACCAGGGGGTGGGCCAGCAGGGAACGTACCACGCGCTGGCGTCCCCCATGGACGGCGGCGTCCAGGGCGAGCCGCTCGTAGGCGGCCACATGGGAGATGAGGCCGATCTGGTCGGCGGACAGCGGGCGACGGGCCAGGGCATCTCCCGGAACGGTCACGCCGTTGGCGCCGATCTGGGCGGGAATCTCGATGACGTGATCGTCTGGCAGCCAGTCGAACACGCCGTCGTTGGCAATGTTGACCACCTGGGTGTCGCCGCGGTCGGCGGTCAGGGAGGCGATGAGGTCCACAGCGGCATCGGAGTAGAAGGCGCCGCCGCGCTGTTCGAGTTCCTTCGGCTTGGTGGTCACGGCCGGGTCTGCATACTTCTTCAGCAGGGCGTCCTCGGTTTCGATGACGGCGTGGGCCCGCGAGACGGCGCCGGGGGCGGTCTGCTCGGCCAACACCCGGTCCTGGTCGTAGTAGTACTCCAGGTAATAGCTC
>WRIF01000004.1 GCA_009782865.1 Promicromonosporaceae bacterium | reverse complement strand
GCGACGACGAGGCGGCCACCGGCCACCGGCCTGGGCGCAAGGCCGGAGCCGTCGTCCTCCTGGTTGACGGCGAACTGACATTGTTCGTCGAGCGCGGCGGGAAGTCCGTACTCTCGTTTGGCGGTGGCGACGCCCGCAGCCTGGCGCGCCTCCGGGTGGCCGCCCGGGAACTGGCCGGGGCGGCCGGCTCCCGCCGCATCGGGCGAGTGCTGATCACCAAGGTCGACGGCGAGCCGGCCCTGACCGCCGCCCGCACCCGCGGAGGCCTGGCGGGCGCCCTGCTCGATGCCGGCTTCGCCGTGACTCCGCGCGGCCTGCGCGTGGCGGGCGGGTGAGCCGTGCCTGAGGCAGACGAGGTGCGCCTGACCGCCGAGCGGCTCGGCCTGGCCCTGGCCGCGCTGCCGTTGGAGCGCGCGGAGTTGCGCTGGCCATCGTGCGCCACCGTTAACCTGGTGGGCGCCACCGTCACCGAATCCACCTCGTACGGCAAGCACCTCCTGACGCGCCTCGATGACGGCCGCACCCTGCACACCCACCTGCGGATGGACGGCTCGTGGCGCATCGCGCGCACCGGCACCCCGTCCGCCCGGGCGGGGCAACCCCAGGTGCGGGCGGTGCTCGGCACGGCCAGGTGGACGGCCATCGGCGAACTGCTCGGCATGATGGACGTGATTCCCACCTCCCAGGAGAAGCGCCTGCTGGCCGGGCTCGGCCCAGAGGTGCTGGCGCCCGACTTCGAGCAGGTCGGCCTGCCGGAGGCGGTGCGTCGCCTGCGCGCCCACCCCGACCTCTGCCTGGCACAGGCGCTGCTAGAGCAGCGGATCGTGGCGGGAATCGGCACCATCTGGATGGCCGAGTCCCTCTTCACCGAGCGCCTCTACCCATGGCTCCGGGTGGCCGAGGTCGATGACAACACCGCTGCCAGTCTCATCTGGCGGGCCGCCGAACTGATCCGAGGGTCGATTGAGGTCGCCCGCACCGACGGCCTCGGCGCGGTGTCCCGGCACATGCACGGACGCCATCGCCGCCCCTGTCCGCGCTGTGG
The DNA here is from genome assembly GCA_009782865.1 of Promicromonosporaceae bacterium. GTDB lineage: Bacteria > Actinomycetota > Actinomycetes > Actinomycetales > Cellulomonadaceae > Xylanimonas. Next base: position 16,630 of record WRIF01000004.1, on the reverse strand, counting down.
CCGGCCGGTGCAGGTCGCCTCGCAGTGGGGGCCCAGCGTTCCGCCGGATCAGGGGGCGCAGAACCGCATCGTGTTCTGGTGTCCGGCCTGTCAGGCGGCGGGCCGGTGAGGGCGCCGGTTAGCCGACGGGGGTGACCTCGTGAAAGAGGCCGGCCAGCAGCTCGGGGGGAACCACGTCGGGCACGCGGAGGCCCTCAGCGAAGGCGATGCGATCAGAGACGTCGCGCAAGACGGTAGACAGCGGCGCGTCCAGGGCGCCACAGATGGCGGTCAGCAGTTCAGAGGACGGTTCCTTGACGCCGCGCTCCACCTCGGACAGGTAGCCGAGTGAGATGCGGGCGGCGGTGGAGACCTCGCGCAGGGTGCGACCCTGGCGCCCACGGGCATCGCGAAGAACATCTCCGATGTGGTCACGTAGCAGGATCATCGGGGCACCTCCTTGCAGAACGGGTCAGGCGCTGCGTTGGGAAAATCTCGAACAAGCATTTTACCGGCCACTCGGACGAGTTTCCAAATTACGGCCCTGAGCAGGCCGCGGGGCTGACAACTACAGGGCCGACAGCTACAGAACCGACAATTACAGGGCCTGCAACTCCAGTGCCGCCCCGCGCCGCTCCTTGCGCCAGATGCGCCAGCCGGTGAGGGTGTAATCGATCCCCGTTATCAGGGTAACCGCGATCGCCAGGCCCATCAGCGTCCAGGCGAGGGTGCGCACCCAGTCGGGCAGGTGCTCGAGCGGCAGCAGGAAGACGGTGATGGCGCAGACCTGGACGGCGGTCTTGAACTTGCCTCCGCGCGAGGCGGGCAGCACCACGTAGCGCAGCAGGAACACCCTCATGGCCGTGATGCCCAGCTCGCGGAACAGGACCACCGCCGGAATCCACCAGCCGTGGGGGCCGAACTCCCCCAGCGGCCACCACAACAACACCAGGGCGGTGCCGGTCAGGGCCTTGTCAGCGATGGGATCGAGGATCTTGCCTAGGTTGGTGATCAGGTCTCGACTGCGGGCCAGGTGCCCATCGACCTGGTCGGTGAAGGCGGAGACGAGGAAGATCACGGTCGCCACCACCCGCCAGGTGACGGTGTGACCGCCCTGGGCGAGCAGGGCCCAGGCGAAGAATGGTACGGCCGCGATCCGCGACATCGTGACGATGTTCGCGATGTTCCACGTCCTGGTAGGGGCAGTCACGGGGCAAGCCTAAACGCTCGCAGCGCTCTAGCCACTATCGCGCGCCCCAGCGTCAGCCGTTTGGCGCCCGCAGGGCGCCGGCCCTCGCCGCCCCGCCCGGTGCCGCCCTACGCCTCGTCGTCCCCGTAGTCGGTGGCCTCCGGGGGCAGGTGGCCGTCGAGGCCGTCGGCGTAGGGGTCTTCTACGGCGGGGGGGGGGTCTTCCCCGCGCAGCAGGGCCAACGCTCCGGGCAGGTCCTCGGGGCGCACCAGCACCTCGCGGGCCTTGCCGCCTTGGGAGGGGCCAACTATCGCCCGGCTCTCCATGATGTCCATCAGGCGTCCGGCCTTGGCAAAGCCGACCCGCAGCTTACGCTGCAGCATCGAGGTGGACCCGAGCTGGGTCTCCACCACCAACTGGGCCGCCTCCAGGACCAGGTCGAGGTCATCTCCGATATCGTCATCGATCTGCTTCTTGTCCGCCCCGGCGGTGAGCACATCCTCGCGGTAGATGGGCTTTTGTTGGGCCCGCACATGCTCGGTGACCTGGCGAATCTCGGACTCGGAGACCCAGGAGCCCTGCACCCGCTCGGGCTTGAGGCCAGACGGGGAGTAGAGCCCGTCCCCCTTACCCACCAGCTTCTCGGCGCCGATGGCGTCGAGAACCACGCGCGAGTCGGTGGCCGAGGCCGTCGCAAACGCGAGGCGCGAGGGGATGTTGGCCTTGATCAGGCCGGTCACCACGTCTACCGAGGGGCGCTGGGTGGCCACCACCAGGTGGATGCCGGAGGCGCGGCCGAGCTGGGTGATGCGTTGGATCGATGCCTCCACGTCGCGGGGCGCCACCAGCATCAGGTCGGCCAACTCGTCGACCACCACCAACAGGTACGGATACTCGGCAATCTTGCGCTCCGAACCGGGCAGCGGAGAAACCTTCCCCTGCCGCACCGCCAGGTTGAAATCATCGACGTGACGGAACCCAAAGTGGGAAAGGTCGTCGTAGCGGGCGTCCATCTCGCGCACCACCCAATCCAGCGCCTCGGCGGCCTTCTTCGGGTTGGTGATGATCGGGGTGATCAGGTGCGGGATGCCCTCATAGATGTTGAGCTCCACCCGCTTGGGGTCAACCAACACCATCCGCACCTCAGAGGGCGTGGCACGCATCAAGATCGAGGTGATCATCGAGTTAATGAACGATGACTTGCCGGCCCCGGTGGCCCCGGCGACCAGGATGTGCGGCATGGTGGTGAGGTTGGCCACCTTGTAGCCACCCTCGACGTCCTTACCGATGGCGGTGACCATCGGGTGACTGGTGGAGCGCGCCTCCTCGGAGCGCAGCACGTCGCCGAGGGTGACCATCTCGCGGTCGGCGTTCGGGATCTCCACCCCGATGGCCGACTTGCCCGGGATGGGCGCCAGGATGCGCACATCCGGGCTGGCCACCGCGTACGCAATGTTGGTCGAGAGCGAGGTGATCTTCTCCACCTTGGTGCCGAGGCCCACCTCGATCTCGTAGCGGGTGACGGTCGGACCGCGGGTAAAGCCGGTCACCCGCGCGTCGACGCCGAACTGGGCGAACACGTTCTCCAGGGCGTCCACCGTGCGCTCGTTGGCGATCGAGCTCTCCTTATGGGGGGAGCCGCGCTTGAGGAGCCGTTCGGTTGGCAGGAGGTAGGCGAGGTCCACATCAAGCGACTCTTGGACCGGAACGCCGGTGGCCCACGCGGCGGAGGCGGCAGGGGCGGCGGGCGGGGACGGAGGGGGCGGCGGGGCGAACTGGACGGTTTCGGCCGGCTCGACCTGCGAGGTGGCCTCCAGGGCCACGGGCGGGGCATCGTCGAAGGATTGTTGGTCAAATGCCGCCGGGGCGGGCGCGGGCTGGGTGCCGGGGCCCGGGTGGCCGAGACGCACCGAGGCGTGAGGCTCGTCGGGGCGAGGTGCGTCGGGGGTGATGTTGGCATCCTCGAAGGGCACGTCTCCGGCGTAGCGCTCCAGCCCCACGTCTCCGGCCTTGGCGGCCGCCTTCTGGGCGCGCCTGCGGGCCCGCCGCTCGGACCAGCGAGACCGGCCCCTAGGCTCGCCGGCCAGGGCCGCAGGGGGCGCAGAGGACTGGCCGGCACCGGCGACATGGGCGCTGACCCCGGGGGCCAGCTGGAGCGGGCCGGCCTCAGTGTCGATGATCTCGCCGGTCTCGGGGTCGATGGACTCCCCCACCTCAGGGGCGACTCGCCCGCGCAGGGCGCGCAGCCGTTCTGGCAGGCGACGCACCGGGGTGTGGGTGAGGACCAGCAGGGCGAAGAACGCCAGCAGCACGAAGAGGGGGAAGGCCGCCCACTTGGTGACCGCCGCCACCACGGGCCAGGACAGGGCGAGCCCCAGGGCCCCTCCGGCCTGCTGCAGTTCGGTCAGGCCGGTGGTCGGCACTCCGCGGACCACCGAGAAGAGCGCGCACAGGGCTGCGAGCAAGATGGTGTAGCCGATGGCGAGGCGGGCGTTGGCCTGCCGGTCGCCGGGTCGGCGGGCCACCCGCAGGCCGAGCCAGGCCAGGACGACGGGCAGGGCCCAGCCCACCAGGCCGAGGCCGCCTCCGATCAGGAGTCGGACGGCGCCACCGAACCAGTTGTCGAGGGGAAACCAGACCCCGGCCGCGGTGACGATGGCGGCGGCGATCGCCAGGAACGCGAGCCCGTCTCGGCGGTGCTCGGGTTCGAGGTCGCGGGCCCCTTCGGCGATCACGGAGGCGGCGCGCACCGGGAGGGCTCGCTTGGCGGGCGACTCCACATCGCCCTCCGTCGCCACCGGCTTGGACGCGCGGCGGCCCCGCCTTGGTTCCTCCGGGGGAGGGACGCGGCGGCCGCGCTTGGTGGTGGCCTCGGCGCCGTCGTCCTTGCGGCCGCGCGCGGAGCCGCGGGCCTTCGCCGGCCTAGGTGGTGCAGTCTTCACAGCCATAATCCCCCAACGCTATCGGCCCACGCCGTTCCCGGCGGGCAGCCCACTCCGTAGCCCGCGTGACTTGGAGGAGAGTCCGTCGAGCGTTGTGGTGCCGCGCGATGGACTCGGCGGGCGAGCGACCGGCCTCTGGTGGCGCCTGCGGAGTTGGTGAGTAGTGGTGGCCAGAGTGGGGAGCTGCACCGGCAACAAGCCCCGCCGCGCCACGGCAGCGAAGGTCGAGGCTAGAAGCCCAGCCTGCGCAGCTGCTTGGGGTCGCGCTGCCAGTCGCGGGCCACCTTGACATGCAGGTCCAGGTACACGCGCCGCCCCAGCAGGGTCTCGATCTGCCCGCGGGCCTTGGTGCCCACGTCGCGCAGCCGGGAGCCGCCCTTGCCGATCACTATCGCCTTCTGCGAGTCGCGCTCCACGTACAGGTTGACGCGAACGTCGAGAACCTCGGAGTCCTCCCGCGGGGCGATCCCTTCGACCACTACGGCCAGGGAGTGCGGCAGTTCCTCGCGCACCCCCTCCAGGGCAGCCTCGCGCACCAGCTCCGCAATCAGCACGTCCTGCGGCTCGTCGGTGAGTTCGCCTCCCGGATACAGCTCCGGGCCCTCCGGCAGCATCCCGGCCAGCACGGCAAACAGCTCATCGACCTGGTAGCCGCCCTTGGCGGAGACCGGCACGATGGCCGCCCACCCCTCCTCGTTTTCGGCGGTGTCGCGGCCCAGCTGATCGACGGCGATCAACTGCTCGGTCAGCGCGGCCCGCCCCACCGTGTCGGACTTGGTGACGACGGCCACCACCTGCTTGGCCCGCCTGCCCCGCATCAGGGGCGCCAACTGGGCGGCGATGAAGCGATCCCCCGGCCCGATCTTCTGGTCCGCCGGCAGGCAGAACGCGATCACATCCACCTCGCCCAGCGTGTCGCGCACCAGGTCGTTGAGCCGCTGGCCCAGCAGGGTGCGCGGCCGGTGCAGGCCCGGGGTGTCCACCAAGACCAACTGCGCCTGCGGGCGGGTGACGATCCCGCGGATGGTGTGCCGGGTGGTCTGGGGGCGAGCCGACATGATGGCGACCTTCTCCCCCACCAAGGCATTGGTCAGGGTGGACTTGCCCACATTGGGGCGGCCCACAAAGCAGGCGAAACCAGAGCGGTGCCGTTCGGTCAGCAGCGGATCAGTCATCGGTGTCTTTCGGTTCATTGGTAGTAACGAGCAGGGTGGCCACCTGCTTGCGGCGGCCGATCACGGTCTCGGCGGTCAGGCGCAATCCTCCCACCTCGGCGCTGTCCCCCACGAGCGGGACCTTGCCGAGGGCCTTGGCGAGCAGGCCCGCCACGGTGTCGACCTCGTCATCGTCGAAGCGCAGGCCGAACAGGTCGCCAACCTCGTCGACCGGGAAGCGGGCCGGCACGCGGTAGACCCCAGGGCCGACCTCCTCTGGTTCGTCCTCGGCACCGCGGTCGTGTTCATCGCGCATCTGACCGACCAGCTCCTCCAGGACATCCTCCAGGGTCACCAGCCCGGCCACTCCCCCATACTCGTCGATCACGATGGCAAGGTGCCTGGCCTGGGACTGCATCTCGCGCAGCAGGTCGTCGATGGGCTTGGACTCCGGGATGAACAGCGCGGCCCGCGCAAGGTCGGTGATCGGACGTCCGGGGGCGCCGTCTGGGTCGGACTCCAGGTGGCGCACCACGTCCTTGAGGTAGGCCACGCCGCGAATGTCGTCGATGTCGTCATCGGTGACGGGCAGTCGAGAGTGACCCGACTTCATGAACAGCGAGAAGGCGCCGCGCAACGGCAGGTCGGCCGGCACGGTGACCATGTCGGTGCGCGGAACCATCACCTCGCGGGCCAAGGTGCCCCCCAGTTCAAAGGCCGACCGGATCAGCTCCTTGTCCTCCTCGTCGGCGAACACGCCCGACTCCAGGGTGCGGTCGGCAAGGTCCTGCGGATCGTCCTCGGCGGGCGCCTCGGCGGGCCTGGCCGCCCACCCAAAGAGCCGCACGATGCCGGTCAGCAGGCCAGACAGGGCCAACAGCACCTGCCGCGGGCGCCTAAATCCCATCTGGCGCGGGCTCCAGCGGCCCAGCAGCAGGCCGGCCAGCAACCCCGCAGCCACCAGGGCCAGCAGCACGCCCCAATCCGGCGCCAACAGCCTGGCGAGCAGCAGGGTGAACGCGCCGATGGCCACCACCTGGGCGGTCACGCGCACGATGGCCACGGCCGCCACGGTGCGGGCCGGATCGGCGGCCAAGGCCAGGGCGGTGGTGGCGCGGTCAAACCGATTCTCGGCGGCCAGCCCGCTGCCCAGGCGACTGGCCTCGCGCACCTGCGCCAGGGAGGCGCGCGTGACGCGCAGCACGGCGGCCCCGCCGGCGGTCAGCAGCGCCACCAGCAGCAGGCCAAGCACTGCAATCGCGGCCAGCACCGTGATCATGACGGCCCTGGGGCGGGCGCGGATCCCAGGAATCCCAGCAGCAGGCGGCGTTGCAGGCCGAACATCTCGGCCTCCTCGGCCGGCTCGGCGTGGTCGTAGCCGAGGAGGTGCAGCAGGGAGTGGACGGTCAGCAGGAGCATCTCCTCCATGACATCGTGCCCGGCCGCCGCGGCCTGCCCGGCAGCCACCTCCGGGCAGAGCACGACGTCCCCCAGCAACCCTGGGCCAGACGGCGCCTCGGGGGTGCCGGGGACGAGTTCATCCATGGGGAAGCTCATCACATCGGTAGGACCCTCCAGGCCCAACCACCGCACATGCAGGTCTTCCATCTCCTTGGCATCGACAAAGGTGAGCGAGACCTCCGTGTCAGGGTCGACATGCATGGCGTCCAGCACGTAGGCCGTCAGGCGGGCGAACCGCGGCTGGTCGTCGACCTCTCGGCCCGAACGGTTCTCGATCTCAACGGTCACTTCTGGCCTCCCAGCGCGCGTAGGCGTCGATGATGTCCCCGACCAGCCGGTGACGGACCACGTCTGCCGACGACAGCGGGCAGAACTCGACATCGTCGACGCCGGTGAGGATGTCATCGACGATGCGCAGGCCTGATCGCACCCCGCCCGGCAGGTCGGTCTGCGTGGAATCGCCGGTGATCACCATCTTGGAGCCAAAGCCCAGCCGGGTCAGGAACATCTTCATCTGCTCGGAGGTGGTGTTCTGCGCCTCGTCCAGGATCACAAAGGCATCGTTGAGGGAACGGCCCCGCAGAAAGGCCAGCGGCGCCACCTCGATGGTCCCCTCCTCGATCAGGCCCGGGATGATGACCGGGTCAACCATGTCGTGCAGGGCGTCGTACAGGGGCCGCAGGTAGGGATCGATCTTGTCCGAGAGGCTGCCGGGCAGGAATCCGAGCTTCTCTCCGGCCTCCACCGCCGGCCGTGACAGGATGATCCGGCGCACATGGCGGGCCTGCAGGGCGGCGACGGCCTTGGCCATGGCCAGGTAGGTCTTGCCGGTGCCCGCCGGCCCTATCCCGAAGGTGACCGTGTTGGCGTCGATGGCGTCGACATAACGCTTCTGCCCGGCGGTCTTCGGGCGGATCGCCCGTCCGCGGTTGACCAGGATGTTGTGGGTGAGCACCTCGGAGGGGCGCAGTTCGGCAAACAGGTCTCCCTGCTCGGTCATCTGGGGTCCGGCCAGCATCGCCACCGAACGGCGCACCACGTCGGGGCTCAGTTGCGTGCCGGCCGCCGCCACCTCGATCAGCTCATCGAGCAGGCGCGCGACCGTCTCAACGTCGCCGCGCGGCCCGGTCAAGGAGATCTCGTTGCCCCGCGTCAACAGGTCGAGGCGCGGAAATCCGTCCTCGATGGCGGTCAGCACCGCGTCATGCTCACCGACCAGGTCAACCATGGCAACCCCGTCGGGCACCACGATCCGGTGCTCCAGGTTCTTCACCACCAGGCCCCTTATGCCGGGGTCCAGCCGAGCTCGGCCCCGGCCAGCACGTGGGCGTGCACATGGAAGACCGACTGCCCGGCCCGCGGACCGTTGTTGAAGATCAGCCGGTACTGCCCATCGGCCCGCTCCATGGAGACCACGTCCGCCACCTCGATCATCTCGGCAAGCAGGCCCGGGTCCGCGGCCGCGAGGGTCGAGACGTCCCCGTGATGGTGCTTGGGGATCACCAAGACGTGCACCGGCGCCTGCGGATTGAGATCGTTGAACGCAAGCACCCGCTCGGTCTCGGACACCTTGACGGCCGGAATCTCTCCGGCCACAATCCGGCAAAAGATACAGTCGGTTTCACTCATGGGATCAGGCTAGTCAGTTCCAACGGCCAAGTCGCTGTGAAAGGAGCGCGATCGCCACCGGTCCTGCCGTCGAGGTGCGCATCACATGCGGCCCCAGCCGGGCGGCCTGGGCGCCGGCGGCCTGCAGGGCGGCCAGCTCCGCCTCCGAGACGCCACCCTCGGGCCCCACGGCCACGAGCAACTCCCCGGAGGGAGGCAGGGCCACGTCCGCAAGCGCCATGGTGGCCGCGGCATCGAGCACGACGATGCTGGGGCCCCGCGCGGCCAGTTGCCGGCTGGTCACCAGCCCGCCGACGGGCGGTAGCCAGGAGCGGCGGGCCTGCTTGGTGGCGGCCAGCACGCGGGACTCCCAGCGGGCGCGGGCCCTGTGGGCGCGCTCGCCGCGCCACTGGACGATCGAGCGGTCGGCCTGCCAGGGAATCACGGCGTCGACCCCGCATTCGACGGCGGCCTCCACCGCCTGCTCGTCGCGATCCGCCTTGGCGAGGGCCTGTACCAGGGTCAGCCGCAGCGGCGAGGCGGGCTCCCGGACCACCGACTCGACCGTGAACACCAGCTCGGCGCCCCGCAGTTCGGTGACCACGGCCCTGAGGCGGGTTCCCTGGCCGTCGACGATGTCTAGGCGCTCCCCCACCTGGAGGCGCTGAGCCACCGCCGCGTGGCGCCCCTCGGCGCCGTCGAGCACGTACTGCCCTCCGGCCTCGCGCGGGGCGGCGGGGGCGAGGAAGACCGGGGCGGTCACTTGCCGGCCAGCTTGTCCTTCAGGCGGCTGAACACCGAGGGGTTGGCGTCCGCCAGTCGCGGCTGCGGCTTTTCCTCGCCGCGGGCGGCGGCCAGCTGTTGGAGGAGGTCGCGCTGTTCGTCGCTGAGCCGGGTGGGCACCTCCACCTCGATGTTGACGCGCAGGTCGCCGCGGGAATCGCGGCGCAGCCGGCCGACGCCGAGGCCCTTGAGCGCCACGGTGGCGCCGGGCTGGGTGCCAGGCAAGAGGTCAACCTCCTGTGGCCCATCGAGGGTGTCCAGGTTCAGGGTGGCGCCGAGGGCGGCGGCGGTCATTGGCACCTGCATGGTGCACAGCAGGTCATCGCCCTGGCGCACAAACGTGCCGTGCGGGCGCTCGAAGATCTCGACGTACAGGTCTCCGGCCGGGCCGGCGCCCGGCCCCACCTCGCCCTGGGAGGCCAGGCGGATGCGGGTGCCGGTGTCGACCCCGGCGGGCACGTTCACCTTCACCTGTCGTCTGGTGTGGATGCGTCCCTCGCCCTGGCATTCGGGACACGGGGACGGGATGACGGTGCCGTGGCCGCGGCATTGCGCGCACTCGGCGGTGGTCATCACCTGGCCGAGGAAGGAACGGGCCACGCGCTGGACGTGACCGCGGCCGCCGCAGGCGGAGCAGGTCTGGGGGCCGGTGCCCGGCTGGCAGCCGGTGCCGGTGCAGGTGGTGCACGCCACCGCCGTGTCGATCGTCAGGTCTTCCTGGCCGCCAAACACGGAGGTGGCCAGGTCGATGTTTAGCCGAAACAGTGAGTCTTGTCCGCGCCGCACCCGCGGCACCGGGCCGCTGGTCCCGCCCCCGCCGCCGAAGAACGTCTCGAAGATGTCCCCGAAACCGAAGCCGCCCGCGCCAAAGCCAAAGCCGCCGGCCCCGGCGCCGCCGCCGGGCGCCAGCGGGTCGATGCCCCGGTCGAACTGTTGGCGCGTCTCGGGGTTGGAGAGCACCTCGTAGGCCGCCGACACCGCCTTGAACCGCTCTTCGCCGGCGGCGCCGGCCACGTCTGGGTGGCACTCGCGAGCTAGGCGCCGGTACGCCTTCTTGATCTCATCGACGGAGGCGGTCTTGGACACGCCGAGGGTCGAGTAGTAGTCAGCCATGGGGGCGTAGTTTACGCGGGCAGGACGCGAGACAGGTAACGGGCCACCGCGCGCACGGCGGCCATGGTGCCCGGGTAGTCCATGCGCGTCGGGCCGATCGAGCCGAGGAAGCCCTTGCCGTATCCGCTGGAGACCACGGACGTCTCGGTGAGGCCCGAGGCCCCCGTCTCGTGGCCGATGCGCACCGCCACCTCGTCGTCGTGCGTCATCTCTGAGAGCAGGCCGAGGAGGGCCACCTGCTCCTCCAACGCCTCCAGGACGGGCTGGAGGCCGTGTTCAAAGCGGACGGAGGCGCGGGCGAGGTTGGCGGTGCCGGAAAGCACTAGCCGCTCCTCACCCTCCTCGGCCAGGCAGTCGCCGATGGCGGCGATGATGGCGGCGGTCAGTCCTAGCTGTTCGGGGGCCACCGCCTGCCCCACCTCTTCCAGCGCCGTGGGCAGCTCTTCGGCTCGCCGGCCGGCGACGGCCACGTTGAGGCGGGCGCGCAACTCCCCGAGCGCCACCTCGTCCGGCGCCTCGGCGGCCACGAAGCGCTGCTCGACGCGACCCGAATCGGTGATGACCACCACCAGCAGCCGCTCCTCGCCCACCGGCACCAGCTCCAGGTGTCGCAGGCCGGAGCGCTGCCGGGACGGGTATTGCACCACCGCCACCTGGCCGGTCAGCTGCGCCACCAGGCGGCCGGCGCGGGTCAACACATCGTCCAGGTCAACGCCTGCCCCCAGGAAGGCCTCGATGGCCCGCCGCTGCGGCGTGGAGATGGGCCTTACCTGTGCCAGCCGGTCGACAAACATCCGGTAGCCGAGGTCGGTGGGGATGCGGCCGGCCGAGGTGTGGGGCTGGGTGATCAGGCCCGCCTCTTCCAGGGCGGCCATGTCGTTGCGGATGGTGGCGGGCGAGACCCCGAGCGAGTGCCGCTGGGTGAGCAGGCGCGAACCGACGGGCTCCTGCGTGGCCACATAGTCCTCCACGATGGCCCGCAGCACCAGCAGCCGGCGATCTTCGCTCATGGCATCTGGCAACCCGCCGCGAGGAGTGCGGCGCGAACGTCGGCCGCCTCTTGGTCGCTCGCCGCCACCAGGGGGGAGCGCATCACCCGGTTGCCCAGTTGCCCGAGCGCCTGCGCGGCGGCCTTGGCCATCACCGCCTGCATGCCGGCGCCATTCAGGGCCGCCACCGCGGGCAGGGCGCGGCGCACCGCCGCCAGGGCGGCGCCGTGATCGCCGGCGTCCCAGGCGTCGACGGCCTCGCGAAAGTGCGGGGCGACCGCGTGGGTGGCGACCGAGACGATGCCGGCACCGCCATGGGCGAGGAAGGGCAGCAGCAGGCCGTCATCCCCGGAGTACCAGGCCAGGCCGGTGCTGTCGGCCAGGCCGGCGGCGGCAGACACATCGCCCGTGGCGTCCTTGGTGGCGACGATCAGCGGGTGGCCGGCCAGGCGCTGGTAGGTCTCGGGGGCGATCCGCACCCCAGTGCGCCCCGGCACGTCGTACAGCATCGCTGGCAGGCCGCCCGCGTCGACCACGGCCTCCATGTGCCCGGCGACGCCCGCCTGGGAGGGCCGCGAATAGTACGGCGTGACCACGAGCAGGCCGTCGGCACCGGCATCGGCGGCCTGCTCGGCCATGCGGATGGCGTGCAGGGTGTCGTTGGAGCCGGCGCCGGCCAGCACGGTGGCCCGGTCACCGATCGCCTCATGTACCACGGCCACCAGGTCGGCCTTCTCGGGAGAATGGGTGGTCGAGGACTCCCCCGTGGTGCCGTTGACGAGGACGCCGTCGCAGCCCTGGTCCACCAGCCAGGCCGCCAGGGTTTGGGCCGCCCCAAGGTCGACGGCACCGTCCGGGGTGAAGGGGGTGACCATCGCGGTGATCACGGAGCCAAACGGGCGGGAGGCAACGGCCGAGAGCATGTGCCCAATCTACGCGCTGTCAGGCCCGACAGGTCACGCGCTGTCGCGGCGATGCGATTATTCGACTATTCAAGGCCGGTAGGGGAGACTTGCCCGCGTGAATCAGCCTGCCTCGTCCCCGGACGAAAGCCTCTGGCGTTCCCTGGTGACCCTGCAGGGGAATCCACGCGCCTCCGTCTGGACCGAACCGCTCTGGGGCCTGTCCATGGCCCTCGTCCTGCCGTACCTGTCGGTGTTCATGGCGGCCGTCGGCCTGCACGACGGCCAGATTGGCCTGCTGGCCACCATCGGCATGATCAGCCAGGTCCTCTTCGCCGTCCTCGGCGGGGTGATCACCGACAAGTTGGGGCGGCGGCTGACCACCGCCTGGTTCGACGTGATCGGCTGGGTCATTCCCTGCCTGATCTGGATGGTCGCCCAGAACTTCTGGCTGTTCCTGGTGGCCGCCATCGTCAACGGCGCCCGGCAGGTGACCACCTACTCGTGGGACTCCCTGCTGATCGAGGACGCCCCGCGGGAAAAGGTGCCACGCATCTACGCCCTGGTGCGGGTCGCCGCCGATTGCTCCGCCCTGTTTGCCCCCATCGCGGCCATCATGGTGGCGCGCCTGGGGATGGAGCACGCGGTGCGCATCCTGATGGCGAATGCGGCCGTGGTGATGACCATCAAGATCGTCTGGCTGTACTGGTGGTCCACCGAGACCGCGCGGGGCCTCATCCGCCTAGAGGAGACCAAGGGCGAGTCGCTGAACTCGCTGCTGCGCGGCTACCGCGGGGCGCTTGGCCTGTTGGTCCGCAACCGCGGCCGCCGCCTGGCCCTGCTCATCGCCGCCATCGTCGCCGCCGTCTTCTTGGTAAACGAGACGTTCTGGCAGCTGTTTGTGGCTGAGCATGTGGGCGTCTCCGACGCCCTGTTGCCGTTCTTCCCGATGGCCCGTTCCCTGCTGTCGATGCTGTTCTTCTTCACCGTGATCCCGCGCCTCGTGGCTCGCATCGACCTCAAGCGTCCCCTGCTGATCGGCTTCCTCGTCTACCTCGCGGGCCAGCTGTTGCTGCTGGTGGTGCCCGGCTACCACGGCGGCATCTCTGCCTCCACCTTCGCCCTGCTGGGCGTCTGCCTGCTGCTCGACTCGTTCGGCATCGGCATGGTCTTCATGCTGTCCGAATCGCTGATGGCCCTGCATGTGGACCCGGCCGAGCGCTCGCGGGTGATGGCCCTGAACCGGGCCACCATCCTGGTGGCCGCCGCGCCCTTCGGGTGGATCGGCGGACTGCTGTCAGACCACTCGCGCCTGTGGCCGTTCCTGATGACCGCCTGCCTGCTGGCCATCGGCGCCCTGGTGACGTTCCTGCGCTGGGTGCCCAACGAGCCGCAGGAACCGCGCGCCGTCTCCGGCGACCTCTCCCCCGCCACCAGCTAGAGTGAGGCCACCATGAACTTCCTGACCCTCACCACGCCCGACGGCCCCTTCACCATCCTCGGCGACGCGCACGGCGTCCTAGCCTCCGGCTGGACCGACGACGTCGCCTACCTGACCGCGCTCATCAACCCAGCTCTCATCAGCCCGACGCCCGCCGACCAGGCGCCCGACGACGCCGCAGCCACCGCGCGCCTGCTGGAGGCCGCCGGGGCGGCGGTGACCGCCTACTACGCCGGCGACCTGGCCGCCCCAGGGCGGCTGCCCGTGCGGCAGGCCGGCGGGCCGTTCATCGAGCAGGCGTGGGGTGCACTGCGGAGGGTTGAACCGGGGCGGCCCGTCACCTACCGGGGGCTGGCCGTGTTGGCCGGACGCCCCGGGGCGGTGCGGGCGGCGGCCTCGGCCTGCTCCACCAATGCGGCGGCCCTGTTTGTGCCCTGCCATCGCGTGTTGCGCTCGGACGGCACGGTCGGGCAGTTCCGCTACGGGCCGACGATCAAGGAATCCCTGCTCCGCCGCGAGGGCCGCGAGGGCACGGAGCTCCCCTAAAGGTCGAGGAGCGAGTCCAGCCCGACGGTCAGGCCAGGACGGCCGGCCGCCAGCGCCCGGATGGCCAGCAGCACCCCGGGCATGAAGCTCACCCGGTCGAAGGAATCCTGGCGAATGGTCAGCAGTTCGCCGGGGTTGCCGAGCAGCACCTCCTGGTGGGCGGTCAATCCCGGCAGACGGACGGAGTGCACCCGCACCCCGTCCACCTCGGCGCCACGCGCCTCCCAGCCGTCCTCGGTGGCGTCCGGGGAGGTCCGCCCGCCGCGCGCCCGGGCGATCATCCCCGCGGTGTGTAGGGCGGTGCCCGAGGGCGCGTCCACCTTGCCCGGGTGGTGCAGCTCAATCACCTCGGCGCTCTCGAAGTAGGGCGCCGCGGCCTGGGCGAAGCGCATCGCCAGCACCGCGGAAATCGAGAAGTTCGGGACCACGAGCACCCCGGTCTCCCCGGCGCGCGCCGCCACGCGGGCCAGGGAGGCCTCGTCCCAACCGGTGGTGCCGACCACGGCGGGCACGCCCGCCTCCAGGCAGGCCAGCACATTTGCCTCGGTGACGGCGGGCACCGTGAAGTCGACCGCCACATCGGCGTCGCGCAGGACGGCGGCCAGGTCGCCGCCAAGGTCATACCGGGCAGCCAGCTCCATGCCGTCGGCCCCTACGACGGCGGCACAGGTGGCCTGGCCCATCCGCCCGGCGGCGCCCAGGACGGCAACCCTAATCATCGAATGGGCCCACCTTCACCACCGAGCGGGGACGGGAGGCAAGATCCTGGGCCAAGGCCAGGACGTCTTCCCGGGTGACCGCCCGGATGGCCTCCAGGGACTCATCCAGGCTCCACAGCTCGCCGTAGGTCATCTCCGCCCTGCCGAGCCGCGACATGCGGGCCCCGGAGTCTTCCAGGCCGAGCACCAGGGAGCCGCAGAGCTGGCCAATCGAGCGGGCCAGTTCTGCCGCGGTGATGCCGTCCTGGGCGAGGCGATCAAACTCGGAGTGCAACAGCGCCTCGACCTCTGCCGCCTTGGCGGGGGCACAGCCGGCGTACAGGCCGAAGGCGCCGAGGCCACCGTGGCCGGAGGCAAAGCAGTACGTCGAATAGGCCAGGCCGCGCTTTTCCCGGATTTCCTGGAAGAGCCGCGAGCTCATGCCGCCGCCAAGGACGGCCGAGAGCACCGAGAGGGTGAAGCGGCGCGGGTCGGTGGCCGCTAGGCCCGTAGAGCCGATGATGAGGTTGCCCTGCTCGACGTCACGGCGAATCGTCTTGCGACTCCCGGCGGAGGGCACCCCTTCGACCTGGGGCTCGTGCGAGCGGCGGGCGCGCGGCGCCACCCCGTTCGGCAGGTCCCAGCCGCCCTGGGACAGGCCGGCCAACACCTGGGAAACCACCGTCTCATGATCCACTCCCCCGGCGGCGGTGACGATGAGGGTCTCCGGCCGGTAGTGCCACCGGTAGTGCTCCCAGACGGCCGCGCGGGGAACCGCCCGGATGGTCTCGGGGGTGCCGCCGATGGGGCGCCCAAGCGGGTGCGAGCCGAGCACCACCGAGGCGAACTGTTCGTGAACCACGTCGGAGGGATCATCGTCGTTCATGGCGAGTTCTTCGAGGATCACGCCCCGCTCGGTTTCCAGTTCGTCGGCGTCCAGCCGGGCAGAGGTGACCATGTCGGTGATGACGTCGGTGGCCATGGCCAGGTCGGTGTCGAGCACGCGCGCGTAGTAGACGGTGTGCTCCTTGCCGGTGCCGGCGTTGGCCTCCCCTCCCACCTGGTCAAACGCCTCGGCGATGTCCATCGCGGAGCGGCGTGCGGTGCCCTTGAACAGCAGGTGTTCCAGGAAGTGGGTGGAGCCATAGTGGCCGTCCGTCTCATCGCGGGAGCCGACCGGCAGCCAGGCGCCGATCGAGGCCGAGCGCAGGCCCGGCATGTGCTCGGTGAGGACCCGAACGCCGCCGGGCAGGACGCTGCGACGAATGGTCGCGCCGTCCTGCCCGGTGGTGAGTTCGGACCCCGGCTCAAGCGGCAGGGTCCAGGTCATCTAGCCCTCCGTGGGGGCGTCGTCGCTGCGGCGGGTGCGCTGGCGTGTGCGCTGCGGACGGTCACCGCGGTCGCCACGGTCACCACGCTCGCCGCGGTCCGAGCGCTCGCGGCGCGGACGCTCCTCGCGGGCAGGGGTCTCGACCACCACCTCGTTGCCGTCCTCGTCGAGCACGATGGCCCGCAGGGACAGCTTGCCGCGCGGGTCGATCTCACCGATCTCCACCTGAACCTTCTGGCCGATGGACAGCACGTCGTCGACGTTCTCCACGCGCTGGCCGCCGACCAGCTTGCGGATCTCCGAGACGTGCAGCAGGCCGTCCTTGCCCGGGGACAGGGAGATGAAGGCGCCGAACGGCATGGTCTTGACGACGGTGCCGACAAAGCGCTCACCGATCTCGGGGACGTGCGGGTTGGCGATCGCGTTGATCGCCGCGCGCGCGGCCTCGGCCGACGGGCCATCGGTGGCGCCAATATAGACGGTGCCGTCGTCCTC
>WRIF01000003.1 GCA_009782865.1 Promicromonosporaceae bacterium | reverse complement strand
GGGCGGGTCAGGAGCAGGAGCCGGCGCCTGCGCGCTTCGCGGACTCCGAGCCCCTGGCGGGGTAGGCCGTCGCCCGCCAAATGGCGTGCTAATCTCGCCCGCCCAAGCACCGCCCCGGCGGATACCAGGAATCATGGGGGCATGAGCCAAGATCTCTTCACGCCGCCGGGGGTGCACTTTCGGCCGGTCCAGCCCCAGCTAGCCAATGCCCGTCACGTGGTCAACATCCTCACCACCTTTCCCTTTGTGGTTGGCGCCGTGCTGCTCGCCGTGCTGCTGTCGCCCTGGTGGTGGATCCTGGTCGCGGTGGTGGTGATCGAGTTCGCCTGGAGTGCGCTCCTGATCAGCCGGCAGGTTCCCGCCATGGGATACGCCGAGCGCGATGAGGATCTGCTGATCCGCAAGGGCATCATGTGGAAGACCCTGACCGTGGTGCCGTACGGGCGCATGCAGTTTGTGGACGTCAGCGTTGGGCCGCTGCAGCGCAAGCTCGGCATCGCCACCGTGCAGCTGCACACCGCCTCCGCCAGCACCGACGCCACGATCCCTGGCCTGACTCCCGCCGAGGCGGAGCGGCTGCGCGACCGGCTGGCCGAGCGCGGTCAAGCGAAGCTGGCCGGGCTGTGAGCCTCGACGTGACGGAGACGACGGGCGTGGCCCCGGCGCAGGCCCCCGGCGACGCGACCCTGCGTTGGCACCGGATGCACCCGGTCACCCCCCTGGTGCGCGGGTGGACGGCGCTGCTGATGGTGGTCGTGTTTGCCGTCTGGCAGGGGGCGGACACCCTTGGAGAGGACGGCCCGGACCTCGGTGAGCACCTGGGCGTCATCGGCCTCATCTTCCTCGGCCTGGCCGTGTTGATCTTCGCGGGCATGTGGCTTTCGTGGCGCTTCATGGCCTACGCCATCTCCCTCGATGAGGTGCACCTGCGCCGTGGCGTGGTGTTCAAGCAACAGCGTCACGCCCGCCTCGACCGCATCCAGGCGGTTGACCTGCGCTCCCCGCTCGTCGCGCGACTCTTTGGGCTCTCGGAACTGCGCGTGGAATCCGCGGGCGGCGCCGACTCCGCCATCATCATTGGCTTCCTCCGCAACGCCGAGGCGCAGGCCCTGCGCGCCGACCTGCTGCAGCGGGCGGCGATCAAGAGCGGCCGCGCCGCCGCCCCGGAAGCTTCTGCGGAGACCGCCCCCGCCGGCCAGCCCGCCGCCGGCCTGCCCCCCACCCCCCAGCCGGAACAGGAGATGTATGCCGTCGAGCCGCGGACCCTGTTTGGCTCGCTGCTGCGTTCCCCCGTCATGTGGGTGGCCGCCGGGCTGGTCGTGGCCGTCCTGGTGCTGGTCATCGTCCTGCGTGAGCCGGCCCTCCTGATCTCCCTGGGCCCGATTGCCCTGGCCGCCGTCTCCCTGCTGTGGAGCCGGTTCGCCTCCGAGTTCAACTTCAAGGCGGCGCATTCCCCGGCGGGCATCCACGTGACCCGCGGCCTCCTGGAGACCCGCTCGCAGACCCTGCCGGCCGGCCGCGTCCAGGCCGTCTCCCTGACCCAGCCGCTGCTGTGGCGGCGCAAGGACTGGTGGCGGGTGCGGGTCAACGTCGCCGGCTACTCCGTGGGGTCCACCAACACCACTGGCTCGGAGCAGGCGGCGGCGCAGTCGGTGCTGCTCCCCGTCGGGCCGCGCGCCCAGGCCCTGACCGCCATGTGGCTGGTGCTGCCCGAGCTTGGGGTCGAGAACCCGCTGGAGGTGCTCGACGAGGGCCTGACCGGCATCCAGCCCCGCAGCGGGATCACGCCGCCCACCCGCCCCTCTGGCGCCCCAACCCGCTTCACCAACGCGCCCAAGCGGGCATGGATCGTCGACCCCCTCGCCTGGCGGCGCGACGCCTACGCGGTCACCGATACCGCCCTGTTGCTGCGCCGCGGCCGGATTATCCGCCGCCTCGACGTGGTTCCGCACGCCAAGATGCAGTCGGTTTCGCTCCAGCAGGGGCCGCTGCAGCGCAGGCTGCGTGTGGCCACCTTCTGCGTGCACTCCACCGCCGGGGTGGTGGTGCCGACCGTGCCCCACCTAGACCAGCACGATGCCGCCCGGCTGCTCGACGAGCAGGCCGCCCGCTCGCTGGCCGCCCGCACATCCGAGGCCGCCTAGCGGCTGCCGTCGGGACGGCCACGCGCGGTAGAATCTGGCCTCGTGACCCAAGAAGCCACCCCCCTCGAAGCCGATGACCTGCCCGAGCAGATGCAGATTCGCCGTGCCAAGCGCGAGCGCATCCTGGCCGAGGGAGGCGAGGCCTACCCGGTCTCGGTGCCGGTGACCACCACCATCGCCGCGGTGCGCGACCGGTACTCCCACCTGGAGACGGGGCAGGAGACGGACGATGTGGTGGGCGTCGCCGGGCGCGTGGTGTTCCTGCGCAACACCGGCAAGCTGTGCTTCGTCACCCTGCAGGACGGCGAGGGCCACCGCCTCCAGGCCATGCTCTCGCAGGCGGTGGTCGGTGAAGAGCCGCTGGCCCGGTTCAAGCAGGACGTTGACCTTGGCGACCACCTGTATGTCGGCGGCCGGGTCGGCTCCTCGCGCCGCGGCGAACTGTCGGTATTTGCCGACTCTTGGCAGCTGGCCTCCAAGGCGCTGCGGCCCCTGCCGGTGCTGCACAAGGACCTCTCCGAGGAGAGCCGCGTCCGGCAGCGCTATGTCGACCTGATCGTCCGCCCGGCCGCCCGCGACATGGTGCGGATGCGCGCCGCCATGATGCGCTCCCTGCGCGACAACTTCCACCGGCGCGGCTTCCTAGAGGTGGAGACGCCGATGCTGCAGGTGATCCCCTCCGGGGCGACCGCCCGCCCGTTCGCCACCCACATGAACGCCTACAACATGGAGTTATTCCTCCGCATCGCGCCGGAACTGTTCCTCAAGCGCGCCGTGGTGGGCGGTGTGGAGCGCGTCTTCGAGATCAACCGCAACTTCCGCAACGAGGGGGCCGACTCCTCGCACTCCCCGGAGTTTGCGATGCTGGAATGCTACGAGGCCTACGGCGACTACGACAGCATCGGGGCCCTCACTCAGGACCTTGTCCAGCGGGCCGCCCTCGACGTGCTCGGCACCACCACGGTGACCCTGCCCGACGGCGAGGAGTATGAGCTGGGCGGCCAGTGGGCGCAGGTGTCCATGTACCACTCCCTGTCGGAGTCCCTCGGTGAGGAGATCACCCCCGAGACGCAGATTGCCGAACTGCTGACCATCGGCGCGCGGCTCGGCCTGGAGTTCAACCCCAAGGCGCAAAGCCACGGCAAGCTGGTGGAACTGCTGTGGGAGCATCAGATCGGGGACCACCTGTACGCCCCCACCTTTGTGCGCGACTTCCCGGTGGACACCTCCCCGCTGGTCCGCGAGCACCGCACCCGCCGGGGCGTGGTGGAAAAGTGGGATCTCTATGTGCGCGGCTTTGAACTGGGAACCGGCTATTCGGAGCTGGTTGACCCGGTGATCCAGCGCGACCGCCTGGAGGCGCAGGCGCTGCTGGCGGCCGCCGGCGATGACGAGGCCATGCGCCTGGATGCCGATTTCCTAGAGGCCATGGAGTTTGCTATGCCCCCCACCGGAGGGATGGGGATGGGAATTGATCGCCTGCTGATGGCGCTGACCGGCCTGGGCATTCGGGAGACGATTCTGTTTCCGCTGGTGAAGCCGGCCAGTTGATCCAAGCCCGCCGGCCACGGCCGACGGTATTGACGCCTGCGACACATTGAGCCGCGCGCGGCGTGTAACTTGACTTTCTGGCGCTCAGGTTGCAAGGTAGGCATGTTCTTTCACCCATACCGATATAGAAAGTGGGTTCACCAATGGCACAGAGGACACAAGTCTTCCTGATCGACGACATCGACGAAGGCCCCGCCGACGAGACTGTCATCTTCGGCCTCGACGGAGTTAACTACGAGATCGACCTCAGCGCCCGCCACGCCGCCGAACTGCGTGAAGGTTTCGCAAAGTGGACCATGGCCGGCCGTAAGTCTGGCCGCGCCGTCACCGCCCCGCGCGGCACCGCCGCCCGCAAGGCCCTCGCCGACCGTGCCCAGCTCGCCAAGATTCGCGACTGGGCCCGCGAGGCCGGCTACCAGGTCAACGACCGCGGCCGCATCCCGGCCGACGTGATGGCTGCCTTCCAGGCTGCCCACTAGTACCGCTCGACCCTCACTGGCCCGGGTCCCCGCAATGGGGCTCGGGCCAGTGACGTTTGACCTAAACTGGGGGCCATGCCCGCCGAACTCGTCGCCCCGCTGCGGGTGGCGATGCTCTCGGTTCACACCAGCCCGCTGGAGCAGCCCGGGGAGGGGGATGCCGGGGGGCTGAATGTCTATGTGCTCGACCTGGCCCGCGCGCTGGCGGAGCGGGGGGTTGAGGTGGAGATATTCACCCGGGCCACCGCCTCCACCCAGCCGGAAGTGATCAACGTAAATCCGGCCATCAAGGTCTGGTATGTGCCCGCCGGCCCCTTCGAGGGGTTGGGGAAGGAAGATTTACCCGGCGAGTTGTGCGCCTTTACCGCCGGGCTGCTGCAGCACGCCGCCCGGCAGGACCCGCGCTATTTCGATGTTGTCCATTCGCATTACTGGCTGAGTGGGCAGGTGGGATTGCTGGCGGCCGAACGCTGGGGCGTGCCCCTGGTGCATACCATGCACACCATGGCGCGGGTGAAGAATGCCTCCCTTCCCCCGGGCGACTCGCCCGAACCAACTGGGCGCATTCTCGGCGAAGAACAGGTGGTGGAGATTGCCGATGCCCTGATCGCCTCTACCCCTCAGGAGGCCGATGACCTGGCGGCGCACTATGGCGCCGACCGGCGGATCGTGTCGGTGATTCCACCGGCCGTGGACCTATCGGTGTTCCGCCCCGCCGGTCCCGCTCAGCGGGACGCGGAACCCGGCCCGGAGCTGGGCGTGGCGGATGTCGGCTGGCGGCGGAGGCTGCGTCGCCGGCTGGGACTGCCCGCCACCGCCCCGATAGTGCTCTTCGCCGGGCGGGTGCAGGCCTTGAAGGCGCCCGATGTGCTGGTGCGCGCCCTGCAGTACCTCGACCCTGCCACTCGCCTGGTGGTGCTTGGTGGGCCATCGGGCCGCCCCACCGCCGTCCGCGAGCTGGAGGCCCTCGCCGAGATCTGCGGGGTCCGCGACCGGCTGCTGCTGCATCCGCCGGTCACCCGCACCCAACTCGCGGACTGGTATCGCGCCGCCGACGTGGTGGCCGTCCCCTCCTACAACGAGTCCTTCGGGCTGGTGGCCGCCGAGGCCTCCGCCAGCGGGGTGCCTGTGGTCGCCGCCGCGGTCGGCGGGCTGCGCGAGGTGGTGCGCGACGGCGTCACCGGCCGTCTCGTCGTCGGGCATGCCCCGCAGACCTGGGCCCGCGCCCTCACCGAACTCCTGGACAACCCGGCGGAGTTGGCCCGGCTAGGGGCGAACGGCGCCGCCCAGGCCGCCCGGTTTGGCTGGGATCGCGCCGCCGCCGCCGTCGAAGCGGTCTACGGCCGGGCGATCGTGCATCGCCGGGCCGTCCATGGGGCAAAATAGGGCCCATGACCTACAAACTGGTACTGCTCCGCCACGGCGAGAGTGAATGGAATGCACTGAACCTCTTCACCGGCTGGGTCGATGTGGCCCTCTCCGAGAAGGGACGTGGGGAGGCCATCCGCGGCGGCGAGATGCTGAAGGAAGAGGGCATCCTGCCCGACGTCGTTCACACCTCCCTGCTGCGTCGCGCCATCATGACCGCCAACCTCTCCCTCGACGCCGCCGACCGCCACTGGATTCCGGTCAAGCGCTCCTGGCGCCTCAACGAGCGCCACTACGGCGCCCTGCAGGGCAAGGACAAGGCGCAGACCCTCGCCGAGTTCGGCGAGGAGCAGTTCATGCTGTGGCGTCGCTCCTACGACGTCCCCCCGCCCCCCATCGCGGCCGGCTCGGAGTTCTCGCAGGACGCCGACCCCCGCTATGCCGACGCCCCCGTGGTGCTGACCGAGGCCCTCAACCTGGTGCTCGACCGCGCCCTGCCCTACTGGGAGGGGGAGATCGTCCCTGACCTCAAGGCGGGCAAGACCGTGCTGGTGGCCGCCCACGGCAACTCGCTGCGCGCGATCATCAAGCACCTCGACGGCATCTCCGATGCGGACATCGCCGGCCTGAACGTGCCCACGGGCATCCCGCTGGTCTACGACCTCGACGAGAACCTGCGTCCGCTCAACCCCGGCGGCACCTACCTCGACCCCGAGGCCGCCGCCGCCGCCATTCAGGCCGTGGCCAACCAGGGCAAGAAGTGACGTAACTCCCAAAAGGGGGCTCCGTGAAAGCGGAGCCCCCTTTTGCTTGGAGTTACGCCAGGTTGAGCGGCGCGCGTAGTGCGCGTGTCGAAACCTTCACCCCTCCCGCATGGGGGCAGCCTGCAACCTAAGGGCCGTCGCAGCACAAACCGTGCCCCCGCCCGCGGGGTTCCGTCTGCGTTGCCAACGGTGAGACAATTGCCGGGTGAGTCTCCCCATCGTGCTTGGCATCGAGTCGTCGTGCGACGAGACCGGTGTGGCGTTGGTGCGTGGCCAAGAACTGCTCGGGGAGGCGGTGGCCTCGTCGATGGACGAGCACTCGCGGTTTGGGGGAATCATCCCCGAGATCGCCTCCCGGGCGCACCTCGAGGCCATGGCGCCCACCCTGCAAGCCGCCCTGCGCGACGCTGGCCTGACGCTGACCGACGTGGACGCCATCGCCGTCACCGCCGGCCCCGGCCTGGTCGGTTCCCTCAACCTGGGGGCGGCCGCCGCGAAGGCCCTGTCCCTGGCGCTCGATCGGCCGCTGTATGGCGTCAACCACGTGATCGGACACGTGGCCGTCGACCGGCTGATCCACGGCCCCTTCCCCGACCCCGTCATGGGACTGGTGGTCTCCGGCGGGCACTCCTCGCTGCTGCTGATCAAGGACATCGCCACCGACGTCGTCGAGCTGGGACAGACCATCGACGACGCCGCCGGCGAGGCCTTCGACAAGGTGGGCCGCCTCCTCGGTCTTCCCTACCCGGGCGGGCCCCATGTCGACCGGCTCGCCCAGGACGGCGATCCGCAGGCCATCCGGTTCCCCCGCGGGCTGACGGCTCCTAAGGATCAGGCCAGGCACGCCTACGACTTTTCCTTCTCCGGGCTCAAGACGGCCGTGGCCCGCTACGTCGAGGGGGAGCGCGCCGCCGGCCGCGAACTGCACGTTCCCGACATTGCCGCCTCGTTCGCCGCCGCCGTCGTGGACGTCCTCACCGCCAAGACGGTCGCCGCCTGCCAGCGCCACGACGTGCGGACGCTGGTGATCGGCGGCGGGTTTTCCGCCAACTCCCAGCTGCGCGCCCTGGCGGCCGAGCGCTGCGCCGCCGCCGGGATCGAGCTGCGCATCCCCCCACCCCAGTACTGCACCGACAACGGCGCCATGATTGCCGCCCTGGGGGCGGCCGTGCTCGCCAGCGGGGCCGCGCCATCCCCCCTCACCTTCGGCGTGGACTCGTCAATGCCCCTCGAAACGGTGTGCCTCTAGCGGCTCGACCACCAGCGCCGAGTGCCGTCCGGCGATGCGCGTCAAGACTATCGTCGCCTCGTTGGGGCCTTGCAGCGCCAGTTGCGGGCGCAGTTGTTCGGGGGTCAGTGACGTGCCGCGCTTCTTGATGGTGACGCGCCCCACCTGCCGCTCGCGCAGGTAGCCCTTGAGGGCCTTGACCTTCAGGGGCAGCACGTCTTGCACCCGGTAGGCGCTGGCCAGCGGCACCTGTTCGGGCGCGATGGCGGTGAAGGAGTCCGCCGTCACGTAGGCAATCGTCGGGTCGAGGAGGTGCCCACCCAGCTCGGCGGCGGCCTCGGCGACCAGGCCCGCGCGGATGACGGCGCCGTCGGGCTCAAACAGATACGCGCCGACCGGCCCCGCCTCGACGGTGGCGCCCGTGCCTCGCAGCGCGCGGGCCGCCGGGCGTCCCGACGTCTGGCGCAGCAGGAGACAGGTGTTGCCCGGCCCGTCCGGGGCCAGGGGGCCGAACCAGAGCCCGGCCTCCACCACGGTGGAGTCGACGGAGACCCACTGCACCTCGGCGTCGGGTGGCAGGCCGTCATGCGGGATGCCGGGGCCCACCTTGATGCCCACCGCGGGCACCGTCGAGCGCAGGGACCAGATGGCGTCGAGCGGCGGGCGGTAGTCGGCCGGATCGAACACGCGGCGGCCGGTAGCGGTGCGGCGGGCCGGGTCGGCGGACACGCCGTCGACGCCCTCTGCCGCCAGGTCGAGGCCGAGCCCATCGGCGCAGCGCACCTCCACTCCGGGAAGGGGCCGCAGGTTCACCGCGGCCAGGGCGGCGGTGATCGGATCGAGGTCGGTGGCGAGCACCCGCCGGCCGGCGGTGGCCAAGGCCAGGGAGTCGGCGCCGAGCCCACAGGTGAGGTCGGCCACCTTGGTGACGCCGGCCGCCAGGTAGCGGGCGGCGTGCAGTTCGGCCACCGGCGGGCGGGTGGCCTGCTCCAGCCCGGCCTGGGTGAAGAGCAGGCCGGCGGCCCGGTCGCCAAACTTCCCCCGGGCGGCGGCCCGCAGCCGGGTCTGGGTGATCGCGGCGGCAGCTAGTTCTGCGTCCACCCCCTCGGCACGCAGCCGTCGGGCCAGGGACAGGGCCTGGGAATCGTCGTAATCCGGCAGGCTCGCCAGCAACGCCTGCCCCACGGGGGCGAGCAGCTTCTCGAGCGTGGCGAGGTTCACCGCCCCATCCTAGAGGGGACACCGATCAGTTCTGGCACTCGGGTTAGGGGAGTGCCAGGGGTTGTTGGTAGCCTAGGGGCGCCCTAATGGTCTGCCGGCACCCGCGACGACGGCCGGACCTGCCAGAGCAAACACAGTCCCGTTTGTTTTCGCAAAGAAGGAGGTTCCGCGTGTCGGTCCCCATCAAGCCGCTCGAGGATCGAGTGGTCATCAAGGCCGTTGAGGCTGAGACTGTTACCGCTTCCGGTCTGGTCATCCCGGACACCGCCAAGGAGAAGCCCCAGGAGGGCATCGTCTTGGCCGTCGGCGACGGCAAGTTCGACGACTCCGGCAAGCGCGTCCCCGTCGACGTGTCGGTAGGCGACAAGGTCATCTACAGCAAGTACGGCGGCACCGAGGTCAAGTACGGCGGCGAGGAGTACCTGGTGCTCTCGGCTCGCGACATCTTGGCCGTCGTCATCGGCTAGCAACTCTGCTACCACAAGGCCCCTGGCGCCGGAGAGTAATCCGGCACCAGGGGCCTTGATGTGTCTTGGGGAGGCGGGGCCGGACGGCCGGGCACTGCCTAGATGGCACCGACCTTCTGGCTGGCCAACAGGGCGTGGCGCTCGTCCTCGGAGAGGCCGCCCCAGACGCCGTAGGGTTCGCGCACCTTGAGCGACTGCTCGCGGCACTGGGCGATCACCGGGCAGCCCGCGCAGATGGCCTTGGCCGCCTCGGCGCGCCGCCGGCGGGTGGAGCCGCGCTCGCCCTCGGGGTGGAAGAACAGGGTGTCGTCGGCGTCGCGGCACTTGCCCTGGTACTGCCACTCCCAGAGTTCGATAACTGGTCCGGGGAGCCTCGAAATCTCGGTCATGTCTAGCAATCTATAAGTTGTTCAAAACTTGGTCAATAACTTTGGCTCAAATTGTTCACTCGGCCTGCGTCAAATGGCGCTGGGGCCACAGCCTGCGTTTGCGCTGGTTGTTGCCCGTTTTCGGCGGACACATGAGGATTCGCAGGCCGCCGCGCGGTGGCAGCTGACGCACTTCCTGGGCAGAATCTTCCCCATGACCTCCTCTGCGGCCGTCGGTGCCCTCGGCCCGAGTCTTGCCGTCGCCGCAGTGGCCCGCCGTTTAGGGGTGGCCCCGGCCACCCTGCGCACCTGGGATCGCCGCTACGGCCTGACCCCATCGGAGCGCACCGCCGGGTCCCACCGCCGCTACACCCCGGAGGATGTGGCCCGGCTGATGGTGATGCGTCGCCTGACCCTGGAGGGCGTCGCCCCTGCCGACGCCGCGCGCAGCGCCCTGGCCGCCGACGCCGACGAGTTGGCGGCCACCCCCACCGCCGTGATCACCCCCTCCGATGGCGGGCGGCCGACCCTGCGCGCCATCGAGGGCGGACGTTCGGAGTTCGAGGTCGACCGGCCGGCCATGCCGGGGGCGGCCATCCCCGCCTCGATCTCGGCCCGCATGGTCGCCGTGGTGGACGCCGCCCTCTCCTATGACCAGCACACCTGCCGGCAGCTGCTCGCCCTGCCGGTCGACGGCAGCCCGGCAGACTGGTGGACGCAGATTGTCGAGCCCGCCTGGGCGCGCCTGGAGGAGCGCACCGTGCTGGTTACCCCCGGCCAGGAGCCGACGCTGGTGCTCGCCGACGCCGCCCTGGGGGCGCTGCGGGACTTCTCTGCCGCCTTCGAGCAGCACCTGGTCGACTCGGGGCTGCCCTCGGCCAACCACCCCTCGCGCCTGCGGAACCTGGCGTTGATCTTCGCCGCCCCGGACGAGATGATTCCCCTGTCGGCCCACGCCCTCGGCGCCGCGCTGGTGGCGGCCGGGGCCTCGGCCCGCATCGTCTCCGGCCCCGAGTCGGTCAGACGGGCGGTAGAGTTGGTGACGATGGTGCGCCCGGCGGCCGTGGTGTTGGCGGCCGACCTGTCCCGGCCGGACCTGGAGTCCCTGCACCGCTTCTGCGGCAGCTTTCCGGACCTGCCCATCTTTGTCGGCCTCAAGGCCGAATCACAGGTGTCGAGCGTGCCGCTCGCGCCCAATGTGCACCGCACCCGCTCGTTCACCGGCCTGCTACACGAGGTGTTCGCCGTCGTCGCCTGATCCCCGCGATCTGCGTGGCTGGGGTGCCAGCGGGTGCCACTAGACTACTGCGCATGACCACGCCCTTTGACTCGTTCGGCCTGACCTACGACGACGTCTTGCTGCTGCCCGGTTATTCAGACCTGGCCCCCACCGAGATTGACACCACCTCGCGGCTGACCCGCGAGATCTCGCTGCGCGTGCCCCTGGTGTCCGCCGCCATGGACACCGTAACCGAGGCGCGCATGGCCATCGCCATGGCCCGCCAGGGCGGCATCGGCGTGCTGCACCGCAACCTGTCAATCCAGGACCAGGCGCGGCAGGTGGACCTGGTCAAGCGGACCCAGACCGGCATCATCGACAACCCGGTTACCATCGGCCCGCGCGCCACGCTCGAACAGCTTGACCACCTGGCGGGGGAGTACCGCATCTCCGGGTTCCCCGTGCTGGACGACAAGGGCCACCTGGTCGGCATGGTCACCAACCGTGACCTGCGCTTCACCCCCGTGGCCGAGTGGGCCACCACCACCGTCGAGCAGGTGATGACCCCGCAGCCGTTGATCACCGGGCCGTCGGGCATCTCGCGCGAGGACGCCGCCGTGCTGCTGCGCCAGCACAAGCGCGAGCGCCTGCCGCTGGTCGATGAGGCCGGGCGCCTGACCGGGCTGATCACCGTCAAGGACTTTGTGAAGTCGGAGCAGTTCCCGCACGCCTCCAAGGATGACCAGGGCCGCCTGCTGGTGGGGGCCGCCATCGGCTACTTTGGCGACGCCTGGGAGCGCGCCGCCACCCTGATCGAGGCAGGGGTGGATGTGCTGGTGGCCGACACCGCACACGGCAATGTGCGGATGCTCATCGACATGTGCCGCCGTCTGAAGACCGACCCGGCCACCCGGCACGTCCAGGTGATCGGCGGGAATGTGGCCACCCGCGCCGGCGCGCAGTCGTTTGTCGAGGCCGGGGTTGACGGCATCAAGGTGGGGGTGGGCCCGGGCTCGATCTGCACCACCCGCATGGTCACGGGCGTGGGCGTGCCCCAGATCACGGCCGTCTATGAGGCCTCGCTGGCGGCCAAGCCCGCCGGCATCCCGGTGATCGCCGACGGGGGCATGCGCTTTTCCGGGGAGATCGGCAAGGCGCTCGTGGCGGGGGCCGAGGCGGTGATGCTCGGCTCGATGCTGGCGGGCACGGAGGAGAGCCCAGGCGAGACCGTGCTGGTGGACGGCAAGCAGTACAAGGCCTACCGGGGCATGGGCTCGATGGCCGCCTTGTCGTCTCGCGGCCGCAAGTCTTACTCCAAGGACCGTTACTTCCAGGCGGAGGTCTCCGACGATTCCCTGATTGTGCCGGAGGGCGTCGAGGGCCGGGTGCCCTTCAAGGGCTCCCTCAACACGGTGATTCACCAGCTGGTCGGCGGCCTGCATCAGACGATGTTCTATGTGGGGGCCCGCTCCGTGCCGGAACTGAAGGAGATCGGCAAGTTTGTGCGGATCACCTCGGCCTCGCTGCGCGAGTCGCACCCCCACGCCATCCAGATCACCGCCGAGGCCCCGAACTACTCGGTGTAGCCGCGCCTGTGGCCGGTTGCGCCGAGGCCGTCTGCAAGCCTGAAGGTGAATCGTCCTCGCGCGGTTACCGCTCTTGCTTCCCTGTCGGAGTCCATGAACTGCCGGAGGGCCACCGAGGCGTCGACGCTGGCAGCATGCATGCACGAGGCATTCTTTTGCATGCGTAATGCATCACACCCAGTCGAGGCTGGCGCCCTCGCGGTCCGGGTTTTGCCGGGCGAGCCACTCGTTGAAGCTCTCCGCCCAGGCGCGGTGGGCCTGGCGCTGGGCCTCGTGCAGGTCGGAAAGGGGCGTGGCGCCGAGGGCGGGGTACTTGGCGACGATGGCGCGCAGCACCTCCAGGGTGGCCAAGACGTCGACGTCGGCGGCGTGCAGGTTGTCGGCCACCAACACGTCATAGACGCCCACCAGGTCACCGAGCTTGCGCTTGCCCCGCCGCCACTTGTCCTGCCAGCGATCGAGCACCAGGGGGTCGAGCACCGGCTCGACTGGCCCCCCGATGCGGTCGGCAAGCAGTGGCAGGCCGTGCCGGGCGAGCTCATTGTCCAGCAGCGGGAGGTCATAGGCGGCGTTGTAGACCACCACGGGGTGGCCGGCGCGCAGGTGGGCGGCGAGGGCGTCGGCAATATCCTCCAAGGCCTCGTAGGGGGCCACCCCGTGGGCGCGGGCGTGCGCGGTGGTGATTCCGTGCACCGCCGTCGCCGTCGCCGGGATCTCCACCCCCGGGTCGATCAGCCACTGGCGAACCTCGGTGCGGGGGGCGCCGTCGGCGGTGGGTGCCTGCAGGACCAGGGCGGCCGTCACCACGCGATCATTGTCCACCGATACCCCGGTGGTCTCGGTGTCGAACCCCAGGAGGGGCCCATCGATCCAGTTGTCTGCGCTCATCGTGCTTCCTCGCCTTCCGACCTCCGACGGGGCGTCGGCGTCCTTGCCCCAACTCTGCCACGCGCCACCGTCATCTGTGCGCTGCGGGCGGAAAGTGGACGCCGGGTCAGCCCCGCCGACTAGGCTGTGCCCGTGAGCATCGACATCGAGATTGGGCGCGCCAAGCGCGGACGCAGGGCCTTCACCTTCGACGACATCGCCGTGATTCCCTCCCGGCGCACCCGCGACCCGGAGGACGTCTCCACCAAATGGCAGTGCGATGCCTACCAGTTTGAGACTCCCATCGTCGCGGCCCCGATGGACTCTGCGATGAGCCCGGCCACCGCCGTGGCCCTCGGCAGGCTCGGCGGCCTGGGCGTCCTCGACCTGGAGGGCCTGTGGACCCGGTACGACGATCCGCTGCCGCTGTTGGCCGAGATCTCCCGCCTGCCCGGCAAGGGCGCCACCCGGCGCATGCAGCAGATCTACGCCGAGCCGATCAAGCCCGAGCTGATCGCCGCCCGCCTGGGAGAGATTCGCGATGCCGGCGTCACCGTGGCCGGGGCGCTGTCGCCCCAGCGCACCGCCGAGCACTACCGGACGGTGCTGGACGCCGGGGTCGACATGTTTGTGATTCGCGGCACCACCGTCTCGGCCGAGCATGTCTCGTCTGCGGCCGAGCCGCTCAACCTCAAGCAGTTCATCTACGACCTTGATGTGCCGGTGATCGTCGGCGGCGCCTGCACCTACACCTCCGCGCTGCACCTGATGCGCACCGGGGCCGCCGGGGTGCTCGCCGGTTTCGGCGGCGGCGCGGCCAGCACCACCCGGATGGCCCTGGGCATTCACGCCCCGATGGCCACCACGGTCTCCGATGTTGCCGCCGCGCGGCGTGACTACCTCGACGAGTCGGGGGGGCGATACGTCCACGTGATCGCCGATGGTTCGCTGGGCCGTTCCGGTGACATCGTCAAGGCGATTGCCATGGGCGCCGACGCCGTGATGCTCGGCACCGCCCTGGCCCGGGCCACCGAGGCGCCGGGGGCCGGGTGGCACTGGGGCTCCGAGGCGCACCACCCCGAGCTGCCGCGCGGGGAGCGCGTCAACGTCGGCACCGCCGGCTCCCTTGAGCAGATCATCCACGGCCCCTGCGACCAGGCCAACGGCACGCTCAACCTGGTCGGCGCCCTGCGCCGGGCGATGGCCACCTGCGGCTACTCCGACCCCAAGGAGTTCCAGCGCGTCGAGGTGGTCGTCACCCCCTACGCCGCCTCCTAAGGGGTATGCGCTACTACCCCAGTTGGGTGTAGAGGTCTGTCGTGTTGACCAGGACGAGTTCGTCTGAGTTGGCGGCCCGTTCGATCAGCGTCTCGGAGAAGCCCGCTGCCGAGACCAGCATCAGTTGGCAATCGGACGCACCGCGGTGTTCGGCCGCGGTCAGCAGGCCCTTGACCTTTTGAAGTCGATCCAGGTGCGGTCGGCCTACGACCTCTCCCCATTTCACCTCCCCGATGGCGAGCAGCGTCTTGCCCCCGTCGTCGGCTGCGGCGAAGGCGGCTATGTCGATCTTATGGCTGGTACGGGCGAGCGCATCGTTGACGGTCCCGCTCAGAACCGAGGTTGGCTGTCGGCGCAGGGTGGTTGCGGGGGCGAAGAACCGTAGCCATTGCCTAGCCACTCGCTCGAAGTGCGGCCCGAGCACGTTGGCAGAGAATGTCTGCTGAGAGCTCGTCCAGAGGTCCCGCGGGTCGCGGGCGGCCTCCAGGTCGGCCCAGATGGGACGCATGACGGCATGGTGGAAGGCGAGTAGCGGTTCGGCTATGTGGAACTCGGAGCGATTGGCGCGGAAGGCGTCGGGATCGCGCCTCAGTAATCCGGCGTCTTCTAGCACGGTCAGGGGGTGGGCCAGGTCGCCAGATTTGCGACCGACAAAAGAGGCGATTCGGCCTCGTGTTGAGTTGCCGCTCGCGACGGCGGCGAGCACGGAGTGGTAGGTCGAAGCGTCGCGCAGTCCGGGTTCTTCGGCCAGCAGGTATCGAGCCTCGCGAAACAGGGGACTGCTTGGAGACAAGACCGTGCGGCAGACCCAGTTGTCGAAGTCGGCAGGGTCGGTTGGCACGTCGTCGCGCACGAACTCTCGGCGGTAGGCCGGAGTCCCTCCGACAACGGCATGAACCTTCAGTGCGGTGTGGGGGTCGTCCTGGTTCCAGAAGCCAGCCGCCAGTCGATAGTCAAGGGGGTGGACGACCAGTTCCAGGCTCGCCCTCCCGCGCAGGGGGGCCGACCCGACCAGCAGGCGGCCCATGACCGATAGGGCGGAGCCACACAGCAGGAGTCGGGACTGCGACGTCTCGCGCTCCTCGCGCAGCGGCGTCAAGGCGTCCTGCAGGATGGACGAAATCGCCGGGTTGGCGGCGAGTAGGTAGGGAAACTCGTCGATGACTAGGGGGATGGCACGTTCACGTCCTAGCGCCAGGAGCGCATCGAAGGCTTCATGCCAATCGCGCAAGGTCATGGCCGCCGGGGTCTGGAGGAACCTGCCCAGTTCAACCCCGAGGCGGCGAAGGGTCTCAGAGTCGGATGCCTCGGTGGCGGCGAAGTAGAAGCCGCCCAAGGCCTGTGTTAGCGCGCGCAGGAGGTAGGTCTTGCCTTGGCGGCGACGCCCGGTCACCACGCCGAGCGTTGCTCCCGGTGCCTGGTCGGTGGCGAACCTGCACAGCGCGGCCCACTCTCGATCGCGGGCGAACAGTTCGGCGGGCTTGGCGGGAAACTCCACACCCACAAGTTACCATAACCTTAGTTATCATAACTACACTTATGCAACCTGGGGGAGTTGGGTGTTGCCCGCGCAACTACTCCTGGGTAAAGGAGTCCCAGCGCGTCGGGGTGGTCGTCACCCCCTACGCCGCAGCGTAAGGGGACTCAACTTCGTGGGGTGTCTCGGCGGGGTGACTTTAGTCCGCCAGGTCGACGCGGATGCCGTCGAGCGTTGCCACCGTCTGCTGGGCGATGGCCAGTTCCTCGTTGGTGGGCACCACCATCACCTGCGGGCCTTCGTGGCCATCGGGGGAGACGTTGCGGGCCTCCTTGGAGCGCGGGGCGTTCTTCTCGCGGTCGATGGCAAAGCCGAGGAAGCTGAGGGCCTCTGCCATGTCCAGGCGCAGCTGCGGGTCGTTCTCGCCCACCCCGGCGGTGAAGGTCAGCACGTCGATCCCGCCCATCACGGCGGCGTAGGCGCCGACATAGTGGGTGAGGCGGTGGCGGTAGATGTCCATCACCAGGTGTGCCTTGGGAATGCCCGCGTACCAGTCGGTCTCCAGCTTGCGCATGTCGTTGTCGCCGTAGAGGCCCTTGATGCCCGACTGCTTGTTGAGCAGGTCGTCCAGCTCGGCCAGGTCCATGCCGGCCACGCGGTGCAGGTGGAAGATGATGGCCGGGTCAAGGTCGCCGGAACGGGTGCCCATGATCAGGCCCTCCAGGGGGGTCAAGCCCATGGAGGTGTCCACGGCCACCCCATTCTTCACCGCCGAGGCCGAGGCGCCGTTGCCCAGGTGCAGCACCACCTGCTTGAGGTCATCGCGCCCCAGGAGTTCCGAGACCTTCCCAGAGACGTACTGGTGGGAGGTGCCGTGGAAGCCGTAGCGGCGGATGTGGTGCTGCTTGGCCAGGTCGGCGTCGATGGCATAGGTGTAGGCCTCGGGCTTGAGCGTCGAGAAGAAGGCGGTGTCGAAGACGGCGACGTGCGGAACGTCGGGCAGCATCTGCCGGGCGACCCTGATGCCGGTGACATTTGCCGGGTTGTGCAGCGGGGCCAGGGGGACGAGGGCCTCGATGCCGGCAACCACATCGTCGTTGATGACCACGGGCGCGGAATAGGTGGGGCCACCGTGCACCACGCGGTGCCCAACGGCGGCCACCCCTACCTCGCTCAGGCGCGGACCGAGGTCCTCGTACAGGTCGAGGACCACCTTGAGGGCCTCGGCGTGGTCGGCGATCTGCAGGTCGCGGGTGACCTTCACGGACACGCCTTCGTGCTTGACGCGCGACACGTCCTCGCCAATCTTCTCGACGATGCCGTCGGCCAGCACCTCGGACGTTACCGGGTTGACCAACTGGTACTTCAGGGACGAGGAGCCGGCGTTCAGCACTAGTACATTACTCATGGTCTGCGATTCTACCGCCGCGCGGCGGCAGTGAGTCCAGGCGGCCGCCCGGCGACGGCCGCGAGGCCGCCTGGGTGGGTTTCCTGGCTCTGGCTAGGAGCGAGGGGCGATGGAGCGCAGCACGTGCAGCGCTCCCCCTAGCGGGGCGGCGCCGGCGACGTCTGCCGAGAGCAGCACGCGCGGCAGGGACAGGGCGCGGCCTGCGGCCCGCTCCTGGATGGCGGCCTCGATGCGGCTCCGGTAGAGGGGCCCGGGGTGGCGCAGCGCCGGGCCGGCCAGCACGAGGGTGTCGACGTCAAACAGGTTGCAGACCGTCACCGCCGCCATGCCCAACAGGTCGGCCGAGGAGGTGAGCAGCTGCAGGGCCTCCTCATCGCCGTCCTCGGCGGCGCGGGCCACCCGTTCGAAGTCATCGAGCGCATCGGCGTGCTTCCCGCTCAGCGAAAGGCGGGCCGCCAGCGCCGGGCGCTCGGAGGCGATGGAGGCCACCTCCATGGGCTGCGCCTCGGCGCCGACGCAGCCGCGCGAGCCACACTCGCACCGGTTCCCGCCGGGAACCACCACGATGTGATCGATCTCGACGGCGTTGGAGGAGCGGCCCCGGTAGGCCGCGCCCTCGACCATGACGGCGCCGCCGATGCCGGTGGCCAGGTAGATCAGGCCGAACGTGGGGGTATCGACCAGGCCGACCGAGTGTTCTCCGATGGCGGCCGCGGTGGCGTCGTTCTCCAGCAGCACGGGCAGGCCCAGGGATTCCGCGAGGGCCTGCGTCAGGCCAAAGCCGTGCCATTCGGCGGTGGGGTGGGGGGTGAGCAGCACGCCGCGCTCGCGGTCCTGCGGGCTGTAGGTGACCAGGCCGACTCCCAGGACGCGCGAGGTCGGGATCCGCTCCCGGCCCAGGAGGTAGGCGATGTTGTCGGCCAGTGCCGCGATGAAGGTCGCCGGGGGCGCCTCCCCGGTGCCGGCGAACTGGGCGGAGGCCACCTGGGTACCGGTGTAGTCCGTGATCAGCACCGTGGTTGACGTGAGGTCGAACTGCACGCCGAGCGCGTACCAGGCGGTGGGGACCAGCTCGAGGAGGCGGCGGGGCGCCCCGCGGGCGAGCAGTTCGCGAGAGCCCTCGCGCACCAGTCCGGAGTCGAGCAGCGGCCGGGAGGCGTTGGTGACCGCCGCCTGGGTCAGGCCGAGGTGCCCGGCGAGTTCGACGCGGCTCAGCCGCCGTTCGCTGCGCAAGATCTCTAGGATGCGCAGCTGCGTCGCCCCCAGGGTGGCGTGATTTGTCGCTGTGGATGACACCTTTTGGCCTTTGCTTTACTTGCTAAATCAAGTCATGTAATTATAGCAGCATCGCATCGAAAGATGGCCCCTTCGACAGCCAGGCACAGGCGCTTGGCGGGGGGAAAGAGGAGGAAAGCATGAAACTCCGGAAATACCTGGCAGTCGGCGCCGCGGCGGCGATGATCTTCGCCCTGGGCGCCTGCGGCAACGATGGCGATGCGGGCGACACCGCCCC
>WRIF01000002.1 GCA_009782865.1 Promicromonosporaceae bacterium | reverse complement strand
GGTCGAGCTGTCCGAGGCCGCAGGCCTGTCGTATACCGACTCCCAAAGGCGCCGAGTTCATGCCGAAGTCGGGCCGTTTGAGACCTGCCCGGTCGGGTTCTCCTTCTACCTCAATCCCCCCGTCGAAGGCGGGAAGACCGCCGAGACGTGCAAGGCTGCCGAACCGAAGATCAGCGCAGTTATTGAGAAGATGCTCGAAGGCAAGGCCCGGGCAACGGTAGAAGTGGAGTCCGGAGACTCGGCCCGCGTCACCGTCCACCTGTACGACCCCCTGGACGAGTCAGTTCATCTGGGTGGCTCGGACGAGTTAGGCAAGTGGTATGGCGGCGACGGTCATGCGTTACGACCTTTACACCTGTTACGAGTGTTGGCGCGTGTTCTACGACGTGTATAGCCAGTGGGCGGGCAAGTGTCCCGCGTGCACCAACGCTGAGGCCGACCGGTGACGGATCGAACGATTCCGTTCGCGGTGGGGGTCGATGGCAGCAAGATCGCCATTGACCCCCACTGGGGGCACTGCATCACAGTCGGCGCCACCCGCTCTGGAAAGTCCTGCACCTGCTACTCGCTACTGGCGGGCGTCGCGCGCGATCAGTCAATCGCGGTGGTCGGTTGTGACCCGTCGTCGGTGCTGCTTGGCCCATTCGCCGACGCCGCACCCGACGGCAACCCGCACATCTTCCTGGGCACCTCCGAGGCCACGCTACTGGCGTTCCTAGAGTTCCTGGCATACCTGCTGGCCGTGATGGATTGGCGCATTGCGAAACTGCGCAGGATCGGACGGGACAAACTGCGCCCGTCGCCCGGCCTGCCAACAGTGCTACTCGTCTTGGAGGAGTATGCCGGTCTGCTGGCCGCGTTCGATGTGTACGACGCCACGCGGAAACCAGCCGACCGGTTGAAGCCGCTCGTGCTCGGGTACATCGGTCGGCTGCTGCGTGAGGGCGCCAAAGTGCAGATGCTCGTCTGGTGCATTCTGCAACGGCCCGACGCTGCGATCATCGGCGGTGCCGACCGGTCGCAATACTCCCGTCGCATCACGCATCGGCTCGACAACGCCGACGGTGTGCGGATGCTCAACTAAGTCGCCGACCCCGAGACCATCAGACGGCTAATGAATGCCGCACCAGGCGTCGGCCTACTCAACCTACGCGGCCTACGTCCGCAACAACTACCAGCCCCGGGCCTTCGCGCTCGATAACGCGACCAAGGAGGTTGCCAACCATGACTATCATCGCTGAGAACCGGCTGTTCCTGACCGAGCGCGAGATTGCCGACGTGCTAGGGGTCACGCGCTCTACCTTGTGTCGCCTCGCTGCTGCGGGGAAGTCTCCGGTCGAGCCGGTCTATGTGACCCCGACGACCCGCCGCTACCCGCGTGCGCTGGTTGAACGCCTGGCGGGATTGCCCGCCAATGGCTAGCGCCATCACGCACAAGTTGCCCTCGGGCCGCTGGAACACCCGCATCCGGCAGCATTCGGTCCACGTAGTGAGTCGAGTGACGGACACCAAGACCGAGGGCCAAGCCTGGGGTCGTGACCAGCTTGCGAAACTCTCGGGTGGTCACGACCTCAAGGCCGGGCGGGTGCTCGTCGGTGATCAGTTGCCGAAATGGGTTGAGCACCGTACGGCCACGGTTGCTTTCAAGACGGTTCAGGCTGACCGTAACTCGTTGGCCTGGGTGCCCAAGTCGATGCGCCGATTGCAGGTGGATCAGGTGACTAAGGGTCAGGTGTCCGACCTGCTGGCCACGCTCGCCCGGAAGGGTTACGCGCGCTCATCGCTGACCCGGTTCCGCGCCACGTTGCGGGCCTTCGTCGGCTGGTGTGTCACCCACGGGTTGATCCGAGACAACCCCGTCGTTGGGGTGGCGGTGCCCAAGTCGGCAACGCCCGCTAAGGAGATCAACCCGTTCACTCGCACCGAGATTGAGGAACGGATCGCGCACTGGCGCGCCCTCAATGAGGACGCGGCGGGGCTGGTCGAGTTCATCGTGGCCACGGGCCTGCGCGGCGAGGAATGGCGAATCCTGACCCCTGCTGACATTCAGTGGGGCGATCACCCCGCCGTCATCGTCAGCCGCGCGCAACCCGAAGGCGCCCCAATGAAGGGCACCAAGAGCGGCAAGACCCGCCGCGTGCCGCTGCCCGATCATGTGATCCCGTGGGTGAAGTCCCGAATGGGGTACAAATGGATTGCGCCGTATCGGACCGTGGCCACCGTGTCCCGCAAACTCGACTGGGCGAACACGGCAGGCGGGCGCACGTTCCACGAACTGCGACACACCGCGATCACCCTCTGGCTGTCCGAAGGCATCGACATGCCCACGGCGAAATCATGGAGCGGGCACCGCGACCTGTCCACATTGAGCCGGTACACCAACTGGCTTGGCATCGCCGCCGACGCCGCTGCCGTTGCGCTGCTCAACAAGACCCGCGCCGACCGGCTCGCGCAAGAGGCCGAAAAGGTCGAATCAGGTCCGAATGACGAGGTACACAACGGGTACACAATCGAAGAAAAGGAGGATGCCTGACTATGTGCCAAAGGCCCGAAATCGTTGAAATTCCGGGCCTTTTGAGCGGAGCCGTCCGCGGGAATCGAACCCGCGACCTATTCATTACGAGTACTCTTGACAAGCCGTTTTTCGCGCTGACCAGCCGGTTTGGTGATGCTCTGGTTGCCCTGAGTGCAGGGATTGAGCGGTTCTGGTTGCCTCTCGGGTGCCCGGTTTCATGTCCTCCGATCTTGTTCTCGACTCTGCCCGCGCCGTCGTTTCGCGCGAGTGCTCCAGGCCCTTCGATGTTGGCGACGGACATTACGTTCGCTGCGGTTCGCGGCTCAAGTCGCGCTGTCCTGGCTGCTCTGATCTTGCGGTCAAGGATTGGTCGGCGATCATGCGCTCGGGTATCTTCGACGCCCCGCCCGATGCGCGGTTTCTGATGTTGACGTTGACGGCTCCGTCGTTCGGACGGACTCACCGAGTGCCCGTCGACGGTGGGCGCGTTCTCTTGTGTGGGTGTGGTGTTTGTCACGGTGCCTCCGATGCCTCCCTATTGGGCGTTCCCATCGATCTGGACGGCTACGACTACGCGGGCGCCGTCCGCTGGAACTACGGCTCCGGGGTGCTGTTCCGGTCGCTGGTGCGTTCGCTTCGCGGCCGCTACGAGACCCTGCGGTACGTCGTCGTGCGCGAGTGGCAGTCACGCGGCCTGCTGCACCTTCACGCGCTGCTTCGGATCGACGCCTCGGAGATGCCGTCCTCCGTGGTGATCGAGGAATTGGCTCGCGCTATCTCCGCAACGACGGTCGATGGCCGCGTGATCCGGTTCGGGCGCCAGGTGCGGGCCGAGTCCATCCGCGCCGACGGCAACATCGCCAAGGCGGTCTGGTATCTGACCAAGTCCGTCGGCTATATCGTGAAGGACGTGGCCGACGACGCGACTGTTGTTGCGGCTGAGGCTCGCGAGCATTTCCGCCGAATGGCCGCTGCTGCTCGGCGTCGCCTGCTCTGCGAACGATGTCCTGACGACGGACGCCCCTGCCATCGCCGTCCACATCGCCAATGGGGCGCCCGCTCCCATGTTGTCTCTCAATCGCGCGGCAAGCGGGCCTGGTCGCTGACAGGCTTGACCCGCAAGGCCCAGCGTGAGCAGCGGATCGAATGGGCGGCTGCCAACTCGAAGACGAATGCCCCGGCTGGCGTAGGTTCGGCCATGCTGTCCGAGCGCGCCGGCTGCTTGCGGGACAACCGCTTGCCGGGTCCTGGGTCTACGTGTCAGCCAGGGCACCGCCCGCCGAGGTGACTCTGTTCTAGCGATCACCGACGGCGACGGTCAACTGAGACCGTCGCCGCTTCGCCATGCCCGGAGACAGTGGAGACGAGCAAATCGACGATGTGACCTGCCCTCTTCATCCATCCTGGCGCTCTGGAGTGCCGCTGATGGTGGATGCGGCTCGGTGAACCTGTGATCTCGACCGCCTCCGTCGTCCTGATGCGGCCCGACGAGTGGCGCGAAGCGACAACGCGGTCAGGCAGGGCCGCCCGCAGGGCGGCCCCTTGAACTAGTAAAGAAAGTTCGGGGAGACGCAGCGTGCCGGTGATCACAGCCGAGGCCGAGTAGACTTCAGCCAACCTCCCCGGATGCTTCGGCTGCCGGCTAGAAGGCCTCGCTTCGGCGGGGTCTTCGGATAATCTGGCGGCAAACCATAGCCAGAGCGCAACTCCCGTGG
The DNA here is from genome assembly GCA_009782865.1 of Promicromonosporaceae bacterium. GTDB lineage: Bacteria > Actinomycetota > Actinomycetes > Actinomycetales > Cellulomonadaceae > Xylanimonas. Next base: position 15,016 of record WRIF01000002.1, on the reverse strand, counting down.
TATGTTGTTCTTGCTGCGACCACTCGGGTCGTTAGAAGTGAGCCCAGGATCCTTCCGGACGGTCGGAGTCCTGGGCTTCGCGCTTCCCGGCTAGGCATCGGAGATGATCTCGCCGACCAGGGCGCTCGCAGTTGCTTTCCAGGTGTCGCCTTTGGCGAATGACCAGGCCAGAGCGTCGGCGACCCAGAGCAGTTCGTCCTCGTGACGGCTGCGGAACGAGTAGTCGATGGCAGCGGGATCAAACTCTCTGCTGATGATCTTGCGGTCGCGGCGTTCCTGGGTCGCATCACGGTCGAGTCGAACCGACGCCGCCTTGGCTTCACGAATTACTCGCGACAACGCCCGCAGGCAGATCTCGCGTGGCGGCTCTGCGCTGGCGCCCTTGTGGGCGAGCGCCACCACCGCCGCCACCCTGTGTTCGGCCAGGATGGCGAGCACTGCCTTGCGAACAGCATCGCGCTCTTTGGTGAAGTGCAGCGACCGTTGACCTTTGCGTAGCTTCCGGCGTAGGGCGGCACGAAGCGCGCTGACCTCGCCGGGCGGGATGAACGCGGCGACCATCGTGTACGGCTGGTTCGGCCGCTTCGACTCGTCGATGGCGACGAGACAGCGGGGCTCAACGTTCAAGGGCACCCACTGATTCTGCCAGATGTCACTGACATCAGTCCGCAGATCGACCACGATCTCGATACTCACGCCGCATAGCGTCGAAGTCGGCTTCGCTGGTGTTCACGAAGAGATTCAGTGCATCCCCAGACCAGACCCACGAGGCTCCATTGCTGTGCTTCCATGCATACCTCGGCTGATCACGCAGTTTCTGCTTCCAACAGATGACCGTGAAGTCGCGGGAGTTGAGCGCCCGACCGGTTCGCCTTTCATTGGCCTTCGCGAGTAGGTCAGACATGCTGAAAGGGTGAGTTTGGTTCGGATCAGTCTTGCGCACAACAACCTTGGCGTCGGCACCCGGGGAAACTGCGACGACAAGATCAGCACTTGTTACTTTCTTGACCGACTGCATGTTGATGTCGTAGATCGTCGCGACGCGCGCCGTATCTCCGCCGGATGCCTGAACATCATCGAGCAGTCTTCGTAGATCGCCGATGAAGCGCTGAACTTCAGCCGGAGCCTTCACCGTCATGTCGATGTTCAGAAAGCGAACGGCGTCGGCAGGCGGCGTCGACCCGAGAGGCAGCAACTGCCATGTGATCGAAGCAGCCAGGTCTCTGCCGAACATCTCAAACACGAAGTCGCGGAAGTTCAGGACGTTCTGTTGCATGAAGGGATAGATCACCGCTCCGAGCCCGGGCGCATTGTACAAGTGGATCGCTCGATCCCGGTAGTCGGCCAAGGCCCTGACATTGGCGGTTGTCGCCCCACCCGCAACAGAGTCCGGCCAAAGGTTCCGGGCCGTCACACGGGCTAGCGCATCGTCAAGGCCGATTGAGCGATACTTCTCGCCCCGGCGCTTAGGGTAGTAGATCGGGTGATTGGCCTTGCGCAAGGCAGCCTTCAGGGCCAGCTCCCATGCGTTGACCGCGAGGGTGACAGTGATCTCGTCCCGATAGGCGATCTGAGGCTTGTTGTAGATCTCGATTGCGGCGAGCATCGCTGCCAATGCGTTTTCGACCAATCGTCGAACCGACACGTACGGAGCACCCATCGCCTAGACCTCGTGCGCTCGGCAGGAAGTGCTGGTCGGCCATCGGGACCCACCGTGGTTCGCCTGGATGTCGGCGCCTGGTAACCCCAGTATCCCCGTCAAGTGGCCGCCCACTAGTGCCAGTCCTCCGGGTCATCGCAGGGGTGTCGGCTCGTCTTGGCGAGGCAGGCATCACAGTAGAAGTCTTCCTCGCCGCGTGAGGTGTCCATCATCCCCGGCTCGGCGTCATCCCAGGCATACCGCTTGCCGCAGGCTCGGCACTCCCAGGTGCTGTCCTCATCGTCGTCGAGGATGTCATCGTCGGGAAGGTCTGGCAGCGTCGGGTCGGCGGCCACCAGCGCCCGAAGCTGTTCGTACTGCTCCGACGACAACTCGTCCATCCACTCCTGCATGTTGCCGGGTTGGCTTGCCTGGTTCATGTTTACTCGCTTTCGGTTCGTCGATTGTCCGTGTGCAGTTTCTGGGTGGTTCTAACGAGTAGGACCGTCGCCTGCGCTGCTGCGAATGCATCGATATCGTCGACGGTTCCATGGGTTACCTTTTGGGCAAGATCCCAGGACTTGCGCATCAGGGCCCGGAGTTCACGGCGGCTCTGCTCGCCTCCATGATGATTGAGAACAAGATCAAACCACGCGCGAGCATCCGCCGCCTTTGGCGCGTCCTGGCCGTTTGGCACAATGTCAGGATCGGCAATGAGTTTGCCGAGGTCGATCAGGATCTCACGGCTTCTGCGTCCGACATCTTGCCAAGAATCTAGATCTCGGGCACTGGTGTACTCGTCGATCAAGCCCCGAACCCTCAGGTCTATCCCGCTCCAGCCGTCATTAGATACGCCCGCTGGATCATGGACCACCGTGCCTGCCGTCTTCATCTCGATCTGCGTCAAAGCATCGTTTTTCAACGTGGCGATGTACTGACGCCGACTGGCATAGGTCGACAGATTTTGCGAGTAGTAACCGTGCCACTCCCAGAGTGACCGCCAGGGGAAGGGGGGAACAACTTGCAGGGTCGCTAGGCGTCGACAAACGGATTGGTCAAGGCCTTTGTACTCCGTCTCGAAATCAGCGAACTGCCCTCCGCCGGTCCCAGTCGTTACCAGGATGCCCGCCTGTCGCTCGATAAGGTCTTCGATGTTTGCGTTCGCTGTCATCACTTCGCCCTCGTGCCATGCACGGCCTGCCAGGCGATTAGGCGGACCTCGTGGAGTTCGATGGGCGGCAGTGGCTTGGCCGGGGGCGGCTCGACGATGCCTGCGTCGTCCAGCACCTTCGTGGCGAGGGTGATCATTTCTTCGGCCGTGCGTCCATCGTTGAGGGCGCTTCGCATGGCACGCGCGACCTTGACCGGAGGAACGGAGCGCAGGCGCCGCAAGAGGCTCGTTTGCTGCTCGCGACCCAGATACCCACCGGATTGGACTATCAGTACGTGGGCGTCGCGGAAGGACTTTGGCAGGTCAGGCAGGAATGCATTGGGGTCAGTCATGGCATCGCGTTGCTGCCAGACCGACTGTTGCGCGATCTGCCAGGCGTCGAAGGCCTTGTCGTAGACCTCTTCGGGCAGCCAGCGGGCCTGATCGGCTGACCCCGGATCGGCAACACGCAGAGCGGTCAAAGTGTCGTCGTAGACCTGCGGCTGACCACCGTCGCCGCGCGGCACGGCCCAGTCGTCATCGGCGACGACGTACCGAAACCACGGCTTGCCGCTGTCGCCGACGCGGATGCAGAAGACGTAAACGTTGCCGTTTATATTCGGTGATTCGTAGCCGCTTCCAGAGCCGTATGGGAGTTGCTGGGCTTCGGCTTTGAGCGCGGTGTCGATGTCGAACGCCCTGAACAGGCGACGACGGTACTCCTCGCCGGATAGCGAGGCCGACGATCCGCCGGTGGCCAGTAGCGTGGTGAAGTCTTCGATGACGGAGGTGTCGTTGAGGTTGATCTCGTGCCCTGGCCCGCGTCCAGGGAGCACTTCGCCGACGCCGACGGCGGCATCGGCTAGGGCGAGTTTGGTTTCGAGTACCTCTTCGAGTCTGAGGTATTCGTCGAGGCGTTCTGCGGGGAAGAACAGCCCGAGTTGGACATAGTCGTGTGCGGAACCAATACGGTCGATGCGGCCATGGCGTTGCACGATGCGCATCGGGTTCCAGGGCAGATCGAAGTTGATCATCTGCCCGGCCTGCTGGAGATTTACGCCTTCAGAGAGCACGTCGGTAGTGAAGAGGATGTCGTAGAGATCTTCGGCCGCTGGTTGCCCGGCGTCGTTGCGTGGCCCGGCGGTCTTGGGAGCGAAACCTGCGATGGTGGTGGCGCGGCCACCTTGGTCTACGCCGCCGGATTCTCCATGAAGGTGGGTGGACTTGTAAGTGCCCATGATAGGCGGCGCGACTCGGCCCCGATAGTCGGCCAGCGCAGAGCCTGCGGGTGCGTTGTCGATGGCTTCAACGACGGCGGCGTGGATGGGAATGACGGTGTCCGCGAAGGCGGAGAAGATGACTACCTTGCGGCGATCTGCGGAACTGACGCCGCGCGGGTCAATACTTCTGGCTTCGTCGGCGATCCTCGCGAGTTCCTCGATCAGCATCGCAGCCTTGGGGCCTGCTCCGCCGTCTGCTTCGTTGACGACGTCGGCAACCATATCTTGCAGGCGACGAAGGAGCTCCATGTCGGAGACGACGTCTGCCCGCAGCGCATCCAGGTGGTAGCGACTGGCGCTGTCAACCTGGGCGTCGGAGTCCAGTTCGGCTACAAGCGCGTCAAGATCGTCGGAGTCCGATGAGGCCCATTCCGCGAGGGCGTCACCGGCAAGCACATAACCCTGATCGAGGGCGGTGAGGAATGCCTCGTGTGAGGCGAGCATCCGCCCAAGCGATGCATGGAGAGCGTAGGTGGACGATTCCAGACGCTTCAGCAAGCCCGAGCGGAGCAGCCCTGCGTTGGAGACCTGGTACTTGGCCAGGTCGTTATCTAGCGTGTACATGCTGGACATGTACCGAGCGAGCATCAGCCGGTCTGGGTCTTCGACGCGCTCGGCCCAAGCATTCGGCACCGTCGGGTCGGTCGGGTCGCCGAGGGCGTAGATCATCGCGTCGATGAGCGCTAGCCCGGCGAGACCAACCTGGTAGTCGATCCGGCGGGGCTTGGGCTGCGGAAACTTCAGGGTAGTCAGTTGCCCATCTGGCCCCGTGATCAGATCTCGGGAGTAGAACTCCGTGACGAAACGTCGCGTCCGCCGCACCGCAACCTGGTCCATCAGGTCGAACAAGTGCTCAGGTGTGAGGTTGGCCGGGTCGATATCCCGAGCCCGTTGGATGTACGCCTTGATCGATGGGATACCGGCCGAGGCGAAGCGGGCGTCATCGCGGATGAAATACCGGATCAACGTCTCCAGGTCAGTCAGTGAGTTGTTGACCGGGGTTGCGGTGAGCAACACCACCTTCTTCGGGTTGACTCCGACGGTGATTATGGAGTCGACGGCGGCCGAGCGCTGCGCCCCAGAGTTCCTGAGGTTGTGGGCCTCGTCTACGACGATCAGGGATGCGTCGTCCACGTCCCGCATGAACTCGACATGATCGGGGTCGGCCGGGTCTAGTCGGTTACGGGCCACCTCGTACGAGTACACGGTGACGCGGCGACTGAACCCCTTCTCCTTCAGGAACGGCTCCCACATTGATTTGACGAGGGCGGCCGGGGCGATGATGAGTACGCGCTGCCGGTTGATCATCGAGGTCTTGTGAATCACCTCACCGGCAAGATACGTCTTCCCGAGGCCGACCTCGTCGGCCACCAAGACGCCACCATGCTCTTCGAGCAGCCGCTCCATCCGGGCGACCCCGTCGGTTTGGAACTGCGTTAGGCCGAGCCCGCTGGACCTAGAAGGCTCCTCCTCGTCGATGTGTGCGCCGTAGAGTTCCCAGAGCATCCGCAGGTACACGGCCCACGGCGAATGGGGATCCCAGAGACGACCGTAGAGTTCGGCGAGGTCGTACTCGTCGGAGGCGGCCCAGAACCGCTCAAACCACTCCGACACCTTGCGGGCCGCGTGGGTGCCGCCGCCGGTTCCTAGGTTCAGTTCGGCATTCAGAGCCAGGCCAGCGAACGTCATGTTCGACGAGCCAGCCAGCGCAGCTGGTTCCGCGCCGTCTTCAACGATGTACGTCTTCCCGTGCAGAAACCCCTGAGCGTAACGGCGCACCTCGACATCGTGTTCTTCGAGCCAGCGCACCATGCGCTTCGCCTCGGCCGACGGCTTGCGCTCAAAGCCCATCGCGTCCCGCTCGGCCTCCAGCCAACGCTGATGATCAGAAAGTGCGGCCTCGCGCCGGACATCCTGGTCGGCATCGCCTTGGCCGACGGCTCGAACCTTCTCTGCGTCCGGCTCAGCGCCCAGCAGCAGCCGCACCCTCGGCGCCTGCTCCAACTCATCAGCCAGCAGCGCGAACCCGGCCGGATTGATGTATGCGGTAGCAATGGCGACGGGCGGTGCCTCTACCCGGTTCTGCCGCTTCAACTCCAGAAGCCTGTTGACCTGCATGGCGACGGTCTCGCCCGCCTCCTCACCAGAGGAGATGTTGGTCGCGAAGTCGGGCAAACCACTCATGGTGCCTCCTCCAGAGTCGATTCATCAACCCACCGAGCGAGCACACTCAGCGCTGCGAGACACTCCAGCGCCACCTGCTCATCGAGGTCTGTTGGGTCGGCATGACCAAGCGGATTGCGGATGCCCTTGTAGATGCCCTGCGCTAGAGCGATAGCGCCCTCCTGCATCGACCTGAAGGTGTCCGACCCGTCGTCCTTCCTTCGGCGCAGCCGAGGCTTGGACGGCTCAGGCAGCTTTGCGCTGAATGCTTCCTGGAAGAGCGCGCTCTCGCTCACATCACGGCGATCAATCTTGTTTTGAGTATCGGCGTTCACCTTCTTCAAAGCATCTTCGACAGCCGAACGAAAGTGCCGAGATGCCCACAGCGACCTGGCTCCATCCCATACCCAAGGGTGCAGTTGGCCTGCTGATATCTGAGGTGCGCCGTCTCCGAGTTTCTCTTGAATCTCGGCTTGTCGTCCCAGTGCCGCAATACCCCGTGCAGACCAGTTCCTGAGGTGGTTCCATCTGGCGTTGTGCCGCACCTCGTTAGGACGGTCATTGGCCGTGCGCCACTCGGGAAGCACGCGATCCAGAACCTGCTCCGCGACGTAGGCGAGCGTGGCGGCTTCTGAGTCAGGCTTGCGCTGCACCGTTCCAACAAAGACGACCCCGCTGCTGTTGCCAGGGTGAACCCGATCCGTGGCATGGATGAAAGCCTGAAGCGCCTGGGTTGCCCAGCCAATGTCGATTCCAGTCATGCTCTTGGCCTCCACTCGCGATAGTGGCTGAGAACCGCGTCGAGGCGTGACTGGTAGTCCCATCCTCTATGGAATGTGGCGAAGACGTGGGCGACCTGCTCCTCACTCAAGCCGTAGAGGAGGCTCACCAAGCCGTCCAACTCGGCGATCAAGTCGTCCTTCTCGGCCTGCGTCTTCACCGACCCGACTGGAACTCCGACCTCGGCAGCCCAGTCGTCGTAGCGCCTGTCGACTGCCGCAAGTCGTCCAGAAATTTCGACAACGCGAATGCACAAAACACTGCCCTCGCCGTACAGTGGCACATTAAGGTCATTGAGGATTTCGAAGGTGAAGTTCAACTCCACCGACAGGCGCGCGAGCCAATCGAACGGAATGGAGCACAACACACCTAGCAGAAACGCTTCTGCGCGTTCATCGCCTTGACGGCGCACCAGGATCGGTGCCGCGTTTGTCGCTGCAACTCCAGGGGGGATCAAGCAAGCGCGCATCGTTCGCGTGTCGGTTGCACGAGTCACCCACCGATATGCAACTCTTGGATAATCCATTGGGATGGAACCTGCTGGAAGCGAAAGCCCAAGATAGGCTGACCGCGTGAACGAAGCGCCTTTGGCGAAGCGCCTACTCAACTCCCTTCTCAACTCAGCCGGGTCTCCGAAAGCGAACGGTGCGCTGAAGTCTGGCTCCCATATCTCAAAAGACGCTCCAGCAAAGATTGGAATCATGCCTGTTTCGCGCCTCGGCTCGAAGTTGAAGAGCTGTCTGTCATTGGTGGCGTCCAACTCGCGGATCATCCTGAACTCCCAGCCGAGCCTCTGCTCGACGAAACGGGGTGACTGCTTCATCCGCCGCAGCACCTCAGTTGACCTCGCTCCGTCTGTCAAGGGGATGCTGATCGTCGAGTTCCAGCCCAAGAACTCGTCCACCGGAACCTCCGCAAGTTGACCGGAACCTAAACGGAACTCACTCTCGCTAGCGAAGGTTCCGCACCAGCGAATCACGTGCTTGTCGCTGCGTTCAATGACAGTCAAGCTGATGGTGTATTGCGGATGAACCTCCGGGAACACCCAATTCTGATTGTTAAGCAGGAAGCAAACATCCGTGAAAGCGCCTTCACAAAGAATCTCTCTGCGCCATTGCTGAAGGCTTGAGGCGGAAAGAGCCATGCGCGGCAACACTTGGGCCGTCAGCCCATCAGCCCGAACAAGCCGCCAAGCGCGCCAGGCGAACGCTTGATATAGGTCAGGGTCACCTCCCTTGCCAATATCTGGGAAAGGACCCCTAACCAAGGCGGCACGGTACAGGGCTGCTTGTGCAAGGCTGGCGGCATACTCGGCGCACAAGTCTTTACGTGAAACCTGGATCGAGTCCAGCGTTTCACGCTTAGCCTTCTGCGTCATTGAGCGAAGCCCTGGAACTCTCAGCCCCCACCAGTGCCACTCCTCCACCTTCACCTTCTCCCACGGCGGATTACCGAGCAGAACATCGAAGCCTGGATTCTCGCGGAGGAACACCTCTGGGAACAGCACTGGCATGTGGGCCGGGCGGAGACTCTTCGCAGTCTCGGCGACCTTCGGGCTGACAATCGCGGTGCGCAGGGAGGCCTCGTCGAGAATGGCCCTACCGTCAACCTCGCCTAGCCTGGCGGCCACGGCCACATCGAAGATCCCGCTGGCCGTCTTTGCAGCGGCTTTCGCGTCAGCGAGCAGCCGAACTCCGGCGTCGATCTCGGCCTTACTGGCCTCGGATGCGGCTGCGAGGTCGATCAGCAGTGTCTTGGCGGACGCCAGGGAGTCGAGGATCACATCGTCGAAGAATGTAGATGCCCCGGGGGCGCGATCTGGCACAAGCGCATCGAGAGCCTCGTCGACGGTTCCGATGCCTGTCAGTGAGTTCGCGCAGACTAGGCCGTGGTCGAGACTCGACATGGGCAGGCCGGGCACGAAGGTGTGAATCCAGAGTGCGAGCCGGGTGAGTTCGACGGCCATGTCGTTGATGTCTAGGCCGTAGATGCATCGTCTGGCGATCTGGCGGCGTAGCAGAGCAACCTCTTCGACCTCGCTCTTGGCGACCTCGTCGGCTCCTAGCGCGGTCTTGGCGACGGCTGCGAGGCGGAGAAGTTCTTCGGTGACTCCAAGTACGTTGTGCTCGGTGAGGAAGTCCCTCATCATGGCCTCGATCTTGTCGATGGCGGCCACGAGGAAGTGACCAGAACCCATTGCAAGGTCGGCGACCCTGAAGTCGAAGAAGGCGCGATTCGCTGCGGCCGCGTCTCCGGCCTGTAGGTGGGCAGCGATGCCTTCGAGGTGTCTGCGGAGAGCGGGGACGATGGAGCGTTCAATCAGGTGGTCGACGATGATCTTGGGCGTGAAGTAGGAGCCGGTGGCCTTACGCTCCCCCGAAGCGGAGTGGAAGTAGACGGTCCCTGCCGCCGCGTGCACGGTGTCGCCTTGCTTCGCAGGCACCCAGGCGCCCTTGCCGTCGACGGTGAGATCCTGAGGTGCGAGTGACAGCGAGGACTCCAGCAGACCTTCGTAGATTGTGCCGAACTCGCGCACCGATAGTGAACGGAAGTCGACGAGGCCCAGGTCGCCCTCAGCGGTGTTGTCCACGAGCAGTGCTCGAAGCGCCGGACCGAGAACGGAGTCCGGGAGTTCGATGCTCGCGAGGTGTGCGCCTTCAGGTGATCGGGCGGGGTCATTGACGAATAGCCCGCCGTTGTAAGCGGGAACCTGCCACAGCGGCTCACCGTGGTCGATGGCCGCCCAGACCGTCTCCAGCCCCCGCCATAGCACCGGCGCATCGCCAAGGCTAGCATCGGGCTGCTCCATCAAGAGCCGACCCATCGTCTTCAAGGAGTGGGCGTCGAATGCCTCGTTGCGTCCGGCGGGAAGGAGGCCTCGGTCTTCCGCGTACGCCTGGAACAGCAGCCGAAACAGCAGGTGAAGCGTTACCCGATACGCTGTGGATAACCCGTCAGCGTCTAGGGATGCCACACCCCTGCTCATTTCTTGTGCTACGGCAACCGCTAGATCGGGGACGACATCCTCGTAGATTCGGTCGCGGAGCCTCGCGCCCAGTTCGGTGGCAAAACGCGCCGAGTCCGCGAGAAGTTGATCGGTGCTGCCGTCGGGCGCGAGAGCGTCGGCGGAGAAGACTAGCGGCAGGATGCCAGCCCAGTCGCGATCGATGGTGGCCAGATCAACCTCAAAGAATGTGTCGGTCTGGCCCTTGGCACCCACGCCGACGCCGTCTTTCCCGGGATAGAGCCTGATCTTGTCCTTGCGAAGAACAAGCAGCCAAGACACCTCGTGTTGTGCAGCCACCGCGAGGCCGTAGGCCACCGGGGAGAGTTGGAAGCGGCTGCTCTTGGCGTCGAACAGTTCGGTCTCCTGGAGGAGAACTGCCACCGCCCTGCTCTCGCCCCCACGATCCGAGAGCAGGCTCGCCCCCGAAGTGGCCTGGGTCGCGGTGAAGCCGAGGGAACGAATCAGACCCTGGCCACGCTCGTTGAGGAGGGTACATCCACGCTGTCCGAGGGCAGCCCAATCCTGACGTTTGGGCAGCGATACCTGAAGGTGATGGGTGGCAAACAGTCCCGAGTTGGAGAACCCCGAAGTGGTCGAATCGAGCGCTTTCCGCAGGCTGCTCAGCCGGTCTATAGCCGCGAGTAAATCCGGCTCGTCAAGAACCGACTGGAGGTGACGCTCAGCCAGTTCGCTTGGCAGTACCACGGGCTGCATCTGCGGGTCAGGTCCGAAGAGGTGAGTCTCGCCGCCGTGGGCCACCGCGACCACGAGCGTGATCGCGGTCTTGCCCTGCCGGGCAGTGAACAACTGCCGCAAGGTCGACCTGGCAGGTGGCTGACTGGATGAGGCTGTTGCAACTTGGACCGCTCCAAGGCCGTCGGAATCGGGGCCGAAGTAGACGCTGTCCAAAGTGACGCCTTCAGGGGTGGCGTCCATGGCCCAGGAACGGGTGGCGGTTGCCCGTAGCCTCATGTGTCGTTTCCTCTCAGCCGAGTGGCCCCAGTGTAGTTGTGGCCAAGGGTTATGGTCTGAATGAGGTGATCTGCACGGCGTGCTCATTCCAGCGGAGCAGCACCGGGTCTCCGGGTCCTTGCACAGTGCGTTGGACTCCGAGCTGCTTCTCGATCCAGCGGGCACGGGGCTCCAGATCTTCGATGGCTGACAAGACCTGTTGTGCCTCGATGGCCGTCTTGTACGCGCTGCTCTCATCCCACTTGGTAGGAGTGAAGTTTCCGGGGTGTAGCAGTCGTCGATAGTCAGCGATGGCCTGTAACTCGGCTGTGTAGCGGTCACGCCGCCCAGGTGACCACGGCTCACAGAGGGCAGGCAGAAGTGGTTCACCGAACTCGGGCCACCAGTCGTCCACCTGTTTCAGGAGATCTCGCGCTTGCTGGATGATGCCCTCGCGCATTTCTACTAGGTCACCCTGTCTCATGTAGCGGAGGTACTCAGGCTGATCGAACAGGAACTCTGGGGAGCCGTCTGGAAGCAGAGTGAGGAAGCAGGGATCGCAGGTCATGGTGACGTTGGCGCTGGCCTCGCTCGTCCTGCCGTCAGGAACCAGCCGCAGCGGATAGCGCTTGCCGGTTGCCCACTGCCAGACTTCCTCGAACGGAAGCGACTGGTTGGCTCCCGAGACCATGGCATCGCCGAGTGGGGGTTGGTGCTCACGCATCGCGTCGGGCGTGATTGGGTCAGGCCAGGGCAGTAGCAGGACGAGTGGGCTCACCCGTAGGGCCAGCGCCAGGGCCATGAGGTCGTCAATGGTGGCTCGGCGTACTCCGGCTTCGATCTTGCCCAGTTTGTTGGCGTCGAGTAGCCCGCGTGACTCAGGCGGGATGGCCGAGATCACGTCTCGGATTGACAGGCCGGTGTTGCGTCGCAGACGTGCCAGATTGGTCGCCACGGTCGTGGTCGATGGGCCAACACTCGCTTGCACCGAGCCAGTCTACGGCAGCCCCGAGGCGTGGGAGCACGCCCCTGGGGTCGATGATGCCTGGCGTGTATTTTCGGTTATCGACTGTCACAACGTGCGATTATCGCACGTTGTGTTATCGTCATCCATGGATGCTCCCTGCATCCGCCACTACAACGAAGGGAGTTGGCAATGGCCAGCCGCATTTCCATCAAGTACCCGGGCGCGTCTATCAAGTTCGTGCCCGTGGCCACCGAGAGCCGCGCGAAGGCGGTGTACGAGAACGGGCAGCGCACGGACCGCACGCAGGTCGATGACAAGGGTCGGGCGTTGTACGGCTTCGAGGCCACGGTCGAGATTGCCGGGGATAGGTTCGCTGCACAGATCACTTCGCCGGTTCAGTTGCCGGACGCGGTGCCGCTCGGGGTCGTGTTCGAGGGCGCGGGCGCTGCCGTGCTGAACGTGTCCAACCAGCGAGACGCCTTCGACCTTCGGGTCGGGATCGCGCTGGAGAACTACGCGCCGGTCAAGGCGTGATCGAATTGGGTGACGGGGGCCGATGACTTTTCGACGGTACTCGACCCCCGTCGCTCCTTCTCTCAGGAAGGAAGAATCTAGTGAACACCAAACTGCCCCACTGGGCAAAGGTTCTCATCTCTGCCGTTGTCGTCCTGATCGCGCTGAATGTCGCGTTTCGGGCTCTCATTGCGACCCGCTTCGTTCTTGCATTGAGCGTGCTCGTCGTTGCCGGGGCCGTTGTGCTCGTGCTGCATTGGGCGGCGATCTACCTATCGCTGCGGCTGCACCGAGTCTGGGACGGCGCCAACGTCACCGTCACCACTCGACGCACCAAGGCAGATGGGACCGAAGTCACCGAACGGCGTCGTCCACAGATTGTCGACGCCACCTACCACCGGCACCTCCGCCGGTACGACGCCACGATTCGGGTGCGCGACGGCATCACCGTCGATGCGGTCACCAACGCTGCCGATGCCATCGAGAGCCATCTGCGCGCGGCAGTCGTCACCGTCGATAAAGGCAAACGGGCCGGGACTGTGTTGATGACGATCCACATGCGTGATCCCCTTGCGGATTCTGCCGAAGTCGATCCGACCTCCGAAGCGCCGTCGGGGTGGTTGCCGTGAAACACCGTCCGAAGCCGTCGATCGGCCACCTGCAAATCGGCGGGTTGGCGACGTGGACGCCGCACAAGCACCACACCCTCGTCGTTGGCGCTACGGGTTCGGGCAAGACGGTGCTGACCTACTCAATGTTGGCGTCGATCGCGGCCGACCCGTGTGTGCAGATCATCGGGTGTGATCCGTCGTCGCTGACGCTCGCGCCATTCGAGCGCGACGAGTTCCCGGAACGGATTGCGCTCGGGACTTCGGACATGAGTCGTCACGCCGAGGTTCTGGAGCGCGCGGTAGCCCTGATGGACCGACGGATCGCCGCGCTGTTTCGCGCTGGCATCGACAAGTGGCAGACGAGCCCACATGCGCCGACCATCGTCACCGTCCTCGAAGAGTACGCGGGCCTGCTTGCAGCCGCAGAGGCAGAGGACTCTCTGACTCCACATGGGACTCCGAGCGTGAAGAAGCGCATACTCGCCGCCGCCGGACGCTTGCTGCGTGAGTCCCGTAAGGCTGGACTCACGGTGGTGACCATCATCCAGCGGCCCGATGCGACAGTGATGGGTGGCGGGGACCGTGCGCAGTATTCGCGTCGTATTGCTATGCGAATGGACAACGCGGACGGCGTCCGGATGGTCTTTGAGGGTATTGACGCGCCGACCGTTGAGGCGTTGACCGTCGCCAAGCCTGGAGTCGGGCTGATTCAGGAACCCGGCCAGCCCGCCGAATGGTTCCGCGCCTATCACCTGGCCCCGTACTCCCGGTACAGCCAGTACGTCCGAAACACCTATGAGGCCCGACCTGTCGACGGCTTCGACCACCAGGAAGGACACTGACATGACCGCCACCGTCGCCGAGAGGCTGTTCTACACCGAGCGCGAACTCGCCGAAGTGCTCGGCGTCACCTCCTCGACCCTCTGCCGCCTAGCCCACGCGGGCAAATCGCCAGTCGAGCCGATCTACGTGACGCCCTCCACCCGCCGCTATCCGTGTGCAGAGGTTGAGCGGCTCGCGGGAGTCAGCAATGAGCGTCAACAAACGGCCTAACGGCAAGTGGCGCGTCCAGATCAAGCAGCACGGCTCGTACCTGCCTGGCCTTGGACGCACCACCTTCGACACCAAGAAGGAGGCCGAGGCAGCCGAGCGTAGGTTCCTCGCCTCTCTTGCGGGCGGCATCGACCCGCGCTCCGGGCAAATCGCCGTCGGTGAACTCGTCCCCGAATGGATAAGGCATCGCGAGACCACCGTCGCGTTCAAGACCGCACAGGGCGACCGGAACTCCTTCATCTGGCTCTCACCACTGATCGAGAAACTCGGCGTCGGCCAGGTCACCACAGGGCAAATCGCGGAGAACTTCGGCGCTATGGCTCGCGATGGTAAGGCCCGAGCGACGATCACCCGCTTCCGGGCCACCTTGCGATCCTTCTTCGGCTGGTGTGTCGACAACAAGTACATCGCCACCAACCCCGTGATCGGCGTGAAGGTGCCCAAGGTTGCCCGGGCGTCGAAGGAGATGCGCCCCTACTCGCGCGCCGAACTGCAACGACACCTCGTCGCCTGGCGGGAACTCGATGAGGAGTGCGCCAACATGGTCGCCTTCATGGCCGCAACCGGCCTCCGCTGGTCAGAGATGCGAGAACTCAAGCCGTCTGATGTGCGCCTACTCCCCTACCCGGTGCTGATCGTCTCGCGCGCCCAACCCGAGAACGCACCGGTCAAAGGCACCAAGTCGGGCAAGAGCCGCCGCGTCCCCGTCGCCATAGACGTGCTGCACTGGCTCGGCCACGACGCAGACCTTGCCGCGCTGGAACGCCTCAACGCCGCGCGGTTGCCTGAAAGTTGCCCAAACGGCCGAAGGGAGGATGCGCCCGAGTGAGAGGAAACCCAGGAAGCCAACTGTGACCTGGGGTTTTACAGGGAGCCGCCCAGGGGACAAGTCACGCCGCCCA
>WRIF01000001.1 GCA_009782865.1 Promicromonosporaceae bacterium | reverse complement strand
CGCGGGGGGGGCCCCGGCGAGACCCCCCGCGTCTTCAGCCGACGCGACGACGAGGGCCGCCTGGTCGTCGCACGGCCAGACGACGCCGCCTGGCCCACCGCGCTAATGACCCGGGTGCGTGACCACGCCTGGTCGGCCGAGGTGACCGTCGACGCCCTCCAGGGAGCGGCCCGCCTCCAGCTGCGACTCGACTCAGACCACTGGTACGGCCTGCGCCTGGCGGCCGGAGCGGTCGAGGCCGTGCTGGCTGTCGGCCCGGCCGTGACCACCGTCGGGCGCGTCCCCTTGACCGCCGTCAGTTTCCCCCTGCGCCTGCGCCTCACCGCCACAGAGCCCATCTCCGCCGACCCCTTCCGCCCGCGCGATGAACCCGACCTGATCGAGTTGACGGTCATCGCCGCCGACGGCGTAGAGACCTCCTTCGGGCCTTTCGACGGTCGCTACCTCTCCACCGAGGTGGCCGGCGGCTTCACCGGCCGCACCGTCGGCGTCGAGGTCGAGGAGGGTGCCGTCGTGCTATCCGAGTTCCGTTATCAGTCTGCATCCGCCCCGGCCACCTTGTCTGCCTCATCTGCCCAGGAGACCCCATGAACCCCAACCTGCAGCGCCTGCTCGCCAAGTTGACGCTAGACGAGAAGGTTGCCCAGCTGCGCGGCATGATCGCCACCGAGCTGTACGGCCCGCCGACCCCCGACGAGCCCCTGTTCTCCATCGTGCCCGAACGCCTCGACGACATTCGCCCCCACGGCGTCGGCCACCTGTCGATGGCATGGTTCCTCGGCACCGACGTCACCGACTTCCGCGCCCGGGTAGACAAGATTCAGGCGGCGATTAGGGAGCGGTCGCCCCTCGGCATGGGGGCGCTCATCCATTTCGAGGCGATCTCCGGGGTGGTCCAGGAGGCCGCCCCGCAGTTCCCCACCGCCTGGGCACAGGCCTGCACCTGGGCGCCTGAACTCACCCGCGCGCAGGCCGAGGTGAACGCCGACTTCGTGCGGCTCCTCGGCGGCCACCAGGTGTTCTCTCCAGTGATGGACCTGGCCCGCGACGCCCGCTGGGGCCGCGTCCACGAAACCTACGGCGAGGACCCCGAGCTGGCCGCCCAGTTCTCGGTCGCCTTCACCAAGGGCATCCAAGGCGAAAGCAACGACTCTGGCGTTGCGGCCACCGGCAAGCACTTCCTGGGCTACGGCGCCTCCGAGGGCGGACTCAATCAGGCCATCACCCAGTTGGGACGGCGCGCGCTCGTCGATGACTACGCCGAGCCCTTCCGCCGGGCTATCGCCGAGGCGGGCCTGGCGACCGTGATGAACTCCTACAACGAGATCGATGGCGTGCCCTCTGCGGCCGACCGTTGGCTCTTGACCGAACTCCTGCGCGAGCAGCTGGGCTTCGACGGGCTGGTGGTCAGCGACTACGAGTCGATCGTCATGCTGCAGACCGTCTACCACACCGCCGCCTCCGCCGAGCAGGCGGGCGCCCAGGCGCTCGCGGCCGGGCTGGATGTCGACCTGCCGGCCGGCAAGAACTTCGAATCGTTGGCAGACGAGGTGCGGGCCGGGCGACTCGACGAGGCGGTGGTGGACCTCGCTGTCCTCCGGGTCTTGCAGGCCAAGGAGCGCGCCGGGCTGATCCCATCGCTCGCGCCGTCGGGGGCGCGGCCGCCTGCCCCCGCGGCGGCTGATGTCGCCGATCCCGCCGTCCTTCGCACGCAAATCGCCGAGCGCGCACTGGTGCTCCTCAAGAACGACGGCGTGCTGCCGCTGACCCCAGGCGCCCAGCGAGTCCTGGTGGTCGGCCCCGCCGCGAACGAGCTGCGAATCCACTTTGGCGCCTACACCTCCGTGACGAACATGGAGATGCAGGCCGGGATTCGCGCCCTGCGCTCGGGCCAGGTGCCCGGGATCAGCGCCGAAGAGGCGATCTTCACCGACATCTTCCAGGCGCGGATGCCCGGCATCGAACCCATGTTTGAAGCCGGCGTGGCCCGCATTCACCCCGAGATGCCCACGCTGCTAGCGGCCCTAACCGCGCAGGATTCCCGGGTGAGGTTCGCTGACTTCGGTTCCTTCCTGGGAGCCCCCGAGCAGTTTGATCACGCCGGACTGGCCGCCGCCGTCGCCGACGCCGACCTGGTGATCGCGGCCCTGGGAGAGCGCACCGGCTGGGTTGGCAACAACACGGCCGGCGAGGGTCAGTCGACCTCCGAGCCTCGCCTCACCGGAGACCAGGAGGCGCTGGTGTCCGCCTTGGCCGAGTCCGGCAAACCCGTGGTGGCTGTCGTCGTCTCTGGGCGCCCGCTGCTGCTGTCCGCCCTCGCTGAAAGCGCGACGGCAATCTTGCTCGCCCCGCTGCTGGGCGAGGCCGCCCCCGCGGCCATCGCAGACGCCCTCTACGGGGACGTCAACCCAAGCGGCGCCCTGCCCAGCACCTTCGCTCGCTCCGCCGGTCAGCAGCCGATGTACCACGGACACCACATGGGATCTGGCTACGACCACCCGACCGGCATCCGCCACGGCTACAACGACCAGGTGGAGCAGGCGCCGCTGTACGCCTTTGGACACGGCCTGAGCTACACGACCTTTGCGGTTGAGACCGTGTGCCACACTCAGGACATTGCCCGCGACGGTCAGATTCTGGTGCGGGTGCGCGTCACCAACACCGGGACTCGCTCCGGCGAAGCGGTGGTGCAGTTGTACGGCCGGGATGAGGCCGCCTCCGTGGTGCGCCCGGTGCGTCAGTTGCTGCAGTTCGCGCGGGTGACCCTGGAGGCGGGCGAGACCACCGCGGTGGATCTCGTCGCCCCCGCCGAACGTTTCGCGTTCACCGGAGTCGATGGCCGCCGAGCCGTCGAGCCTGGCGACGTGACCTTGTTGGTCGGCCTCGCCTCGGATGACATTCGGGCCGAACTCAAGGCTGTGCTGCGATGAACTCGGTTGAGTTGTACGACGTGTTTGAGCTGCGGCTGCCGGCGGGCGCCCAGGACGTGACGGCGGTCTTCTCCCAGGGGGAGACCTCCGTCGGGGTGCACACCTTCCCGCTAACCGAGGGCGAGGCCGCGGTGAGGTTCATGCCCGAGCGCACCGGTACCTGGCAATACCGCTTGGGCGAGCAGAGCGGTCAGTTCGAGGTCACCCCGGCCCGCGACGGTAACCACGGCAAGGTGGTCGCCGATGGCTGCCACTTCCGCTACCAGGACGGTGCGCGCTACCTGCCCATCGGCACCACCATCTATGCCTGGACACACCAGGACGATGAGCTGATTGCGCAGACGCTGGCCACGCTGGCCGCCGCCCCCTTCAACAAGGTGCGCATGTGCCTGTTCCCCAAGTCGATGCCGTACAACCACAATGAGCCGCAGCACTTCCCGTTCCACCGCGATGCGGAGGGCGGCTGGGACGTTGCCCGCCCCAACTTCGAGTTCTGGGAACGGTTTGAGGCTAACCTCGTGGCGTTGCGCGATCTCGGCATTGAGGCCGACATCATTCTCTTTCACCCTTATGACCGCTGGGGCCTATCCCGCCTCACCCGCGAGCAGAACCTCGCTTACCTCGACTACGCGATTCGGCGCCTGGCCGCCTACCGCAACGTCTGGTGGGCGGTCGCCAACGAGTACGACTTCGTGCTGACCAAGGACAACGCGGACTGGGACGCGTTCGGCGAGAAACTATCCGCCGACGACCCGCACGGCCACCTGATTTCCAACCACAACGGCATCACCCCGTACCCCAAGCGCGACTGGCTGACTCACTGCTCGATCCAGACCAAGGACGTCGTGCGTTCCAAGTATTGGCGCTCCGTCTATGAACTTCCCGTGATCATGGAGGAGTTCGGCTACGAGGGCGACATCGACTTCGAGTGGGGCAACCTCACCGCCTTCGAGGTGGTCCATCGGGCCTGGGCCAGCGTCGTGAACGGCGCCTACCCGACGCACGGTGAGACCTACTGGCGCGCGGACGAGGTGCTCTGGTGGTCCAAGGGAGGCGTGCTGCACGGCGAAAGCCCGGCCCGTTTCGGCTTCCTGAAGGACCTGCTGTACGAGATCGGCGACCTAGATGCCGGGCTGCGGCAGTCGGTCGGCCAAGACCCAAATGGCCAAGACCCGGGCGCGGGCGGCTCCGACAGTGAACTAGACCGGGCGGCGCAGTGGTTCAACCTGGTGATGGGCAAGTTGACGCGAGAGGAGAGGGTGAACGCGATGTTGAACATGATCCCGCCGATGGCCACCAACCCAGACCACGCTCTGACCTACTTTGGCCGCAGCCGGCCCTGCTTCAAGGAGTTGCACCTGCCGGACGACGGCACCTACCGCGTGGAG
This sequence comes from Promicromonosporaceae bacterium, assembly GCA_009782865.1. GTDB lineage: Bacteria > Actinomycetota > Actinomycetes > Actinomycetales > Cellulomonadaceae > Xylanimonas. The sequence continues at coordinate 20,764 of WRIF01000001.1, read as the reverse complement.
ATAATCGACGTGTGGGAGATGGCCCGCACGGTGTCCCTTGAAGCCGTGAGCGGCCAGCATCGCCTGCCCTTGCCGGCCAAGGAAGGCATCGCCCTCCTGGTCACCCGGCTGAGCGGACCAAGCGTCACCCACTTCTGAGGCGTGCCGCCAGGCTGCGGAGCGCCTAGTTGCGCCAGTTCTCCACCCGGAGTCCGTTCACCCGACGAAACTCGACCTCGTTCGCGGTGACCAGGGTCAAGCCGCGGGCGAGCGCGTGAGCCGCGATCCAAGTGTCGTTAGCCCCGATCGGCGTGCCTACCGCCTCGAGCTCCGCCCGGAGCAGTCCATAACGACGGGCGACCGCAGCATCTAGGGCTAGCGTCGGGAGGTAGACCAGCAGGGCGTCTAGGTCACGCTCGATTGCCGTCGCGTTCGCCTTGGCGATCCCGTAGCGCAACTCTCCCTCAACCACCGCGCAGATCGCCGCTTGCCCCGGAAGTAAGGTGCGCATCCGGGTCGCCACCGCATCCGCGGGTCGCTTGATGAGGTCTGAGACCGCATTGGTGTCCAGGAGGTATACCGGCGCCGCGGAGGCCACTAGAAGATCACCTCGTCCGCCGTGACCGGGTCGGCGATGTCATCGAACGGCCAGTTCGCCGGGCTGTCGTCCGCAGCGCGTCGGCCCCAGGCGTCGAGCAGTTCCGTCACGGTGCCGGTAGAACAAGGTTCGATGACGAGCCGGCCGCCGTCCTGGTAGACCAGCGCGGTGTTTCCGGGCAACTCGAACTCGCGGGGGATCCGCAGCGCCTGATTGCGTCCGTTCCGAAACAGGCTCACCTCGCGAACCAGGGTAGTAGTCATCTCTCCTCCTCGATCTAGCCTATGCCCAAGCCTATGCTCGCACGCGGCGGGTCGCAAGGTGGCGTCGAGCGTCTGCGGAGAGGGCATGGCGGTGAGAAGTTCTGCGGTCGCCCTGGACGGTTAGGCGGACTCTCCCTCGACGAGGTGCGGCAGGCGCAGGCCGGTTGGCGCGGCCGTGGACGGCAGCCCCAGCACCTGGGCCAGTGGTCCCAACAGTCCGCGGGTGGCCAGCTCCACATCGATGGTCATGGTGGTCAACCGCGGGGAGGTGATGGCCGCCAGCGGCGAGGAGTCGAAGCCGATCAGGCCAATGTCCCCCGGCACCTCGCGTCCTCGTACGCGCGCCGCCACCATGAGGGCAATCGCTATGTCGTCGTTGTAGCAGGCAACGCCGGTACGTTCCGGCAGGCTCCCGATAACCCGCGACGACTCGGAGGCATCGAGTTGCAGACGGTCAACGATCGGGGTGGGCAGCCCGCGCTCGGCGGCCACTTCCCGCAGGCCGGCCTCACGGGGGGTTCCCCAGGGCTCGTACCGGGGGTCGGGAGAGTGAACGTAGGCTAACTGGCGGTAGCCCCGCGATACGAGGTGGTCGGCCTGGATGCGGCCAATCATGCGGTCGAACTGGCCATCATCGTCGGAGGCGCCGACGATCGCCACCTTGTGGCGGGCGAGCGCGGCCTGTTCCTCTGCGGTGAGGGGCAGGAGGCTGATGACGGCACGGGGCTGCAACTGGACCGCTAGCGCCTCTAGGGAATCGGTAGTGGGCGTGGTCAGCCGCAACAACAGGGTGTAGCCGTGGCGCTGCAGCCCCTCTGCCGCCGCCTCCAGGACCTCCTGCAGGTTGGTGCTGATGTGCGAGTCGGGGATGAGCCCCAACACGATGTCGGACGAGCCCTTGGCCAGGGCGCGGGCGGCCAGCGATGGCTGGTAGTCGAGCTCGGCGGCAACACGCTGCACCTTTTCCCTGGTGGCGACCGAGAACCGTTCCCCGCGACCATTGAGGATCTGACTCACCGTGGCCCGGCTCACTCCCGCCGCCGCCGCTACGTCTTCGCTCTTTACAGCCATCAATGTCGGTCTCCCTGTCGTTTTCCAGCGCTTCGACCCCATAGTAGTTGACACGCGTTACCAAGTCATGCCATAGTTCAGGTAACGCGCGATACCAAGGCGGGACACCGAGGAGGATCGCGAGTTTTCGTACCTGGCGCCGTCGCCCGTCGGTCGCCTACCGCGGACTCTAGGAGACCAGCATGCGCACGCATCGACCCAAGGGCCGCCTCGCGGCCGCCGCAGTGGCAGTGACCGCCCTGCTTGCCCTCACCGCCTGTGGCGGAAACGACGACACCCCCGCGCCGGAGGCCACTGGCGACGCCACCGGTGACGCAGTAGCGGAAACCACCTCCGACCCCGACGTCGCACCCGGCGAAGGAAGCGGCGGAGGTGGCGGCATCCTGAACCTGGCCATGAACCAAGACCCCGGCTCGTTTAACATCGTCGACTCCGGCGGCAACGCGCTGATCATCACCGCCGCCATTTACGACACCCTCGTGGTCAACGGCCCCGACGCCTTCCCGGTGCCGGCTGCCGCCGAGTCCTGGGACTTCTCGGACGACGGCCTCACCTTGACCATGACCCTGCGCGACGACCTCTCGTGGTCGGACGGCGCCCAGGTCACCACGGCCGACGTCGTTGCCACCCTGGAGATGCTGCGCACCACCCCCGGAATCAACCAGGGACACTTCACCTCCGTCATCGATACCGAGGCGCTTGACGAGCTGACCTTCCAGGTCAACTTCTCCGAGCCCGATGTCACCTTCCTGTGGGCGCTCGCCAACGCGCCGGGCGTCATCGGCCGCGCGGACATGCTTGAAGACCCGAACGCCGGCACCAACCCCATGGGCTCGGGTCCGTTCATCCTCAACGCCGACGAGACCATTCCCGGCGCCATGTTTGTGCTCGAGCGCCGCCCTGACCACTGGAACGCCGCCGCCTTCGACTTCGACACGGTGCGCATTCACGTGATGGCCGACCCGACCGCCGCCGTCAACGCCCTGCGCTCTGGCCAGGTCGACTGGACGTCGGTGTCGATGGCCGACCTTGGTTCCGTGGTGGAGGCCGGGTTCGAGATGACCGAGGTGGTCGGCACCGCCCAGACCGTGCTGCGCCTCCTGGACCGCGACGGTGACATCGTGCCGGCCCTCGCCGACGTGCGCGTTCGCCAGGCCATCAACTACGCGCTCGACCGCGAAGGATTCGTCATGGCCATGACCGGCGGCATGGGTCAGCCCACCAACCAGATGATCCTGCCCACCACCGACGTCTACCTGCCCGAGCTGTCCGACCACTTCCCCTTCGACCTGGACCGCGCCCGTGAGCTGATGGCCGAGGCCGGCTTCGCCGACGGCTTTGACGTGCTGCTGCCCTCGATCCCGTGGTTTGCCCACACCGACCCGCTGATCGCCTCCGCGCTCGGGGAGATCGGCATCAACGTCGAGTGGGAGGCCATCCCACCCGCCGAGGTCGGCACCGCCGTCATGTCGGGCCGCTTCCCGATGGCCATCTTCGTTGAGGGCGACCCGACGCTGCCCACCCACGTGTTCTCCGGCAACTACAGCCCCGACGGCGTGTTCAACCCGTTCGGCAACGCCGACCCGGTGCTCACCCCGCTGGTCGAGGAGTTCATGGCCACCATGGACACTGCGGCCCGTGCGACCGTCGGCCGCGAGGTCAACCGTTTCGTCATCGAGAACGCCTGGGACGCCCCGATCCTGATCAACGTCCAGATGTTCGCCAACCGCGAAGGCATCGTCTACTCCGGCACCCCGGTGGAGCAGCTCCGCATCGAGCTGTTCTCGGTGGCCAACTAGCCAGGTAAGCGGTGGGGCGTCGTCGGCAACCACGGCGCCCCACCGCGTAGTAAGCCATCCAAGGATTCAAGGAGGCATCCGTGCTGCTGTACATCGGACGACGCATGATCGCGGGACTCGTCCTGTTTGTCGTCTCGTCGCTCATCACCTTCCTGCTGCTCAGCATGTCGTTCGACTCCATCATCGCCTCCCGGCTCGGGCCGGGAGCCACCCCTGAGCAGATCGCAGACATGGCCGCCCGCCTGGGCATGGACCGCCCAGTGCTTATCCAGTACTTCAACTGGCTCGGCAACCTGTTCACCGGCGACATGGGTTCCAGCTTCTTCACCGGCGCAGATGTCGCCAGCCAGCTGCCGCAGCGCATCTCCGTCACGCTGTCCGTGGTGCTGCCCGCCCTAACCCTCTCGGCCATCGTTGCCGTGGGCCTCGGCGTCTGGGCCGCCTCCCGCGGCGGCTGGGTCGACAAGGTGTCTCAGGGGTTTTCCCTCCTGGGGAACCTGATCCCCAACCTGCTCGTCGCCATCGGTCTCGTCTCCATCTTTGCCATCGAGCTCGGTTGGCTGCCGGCCACCGGATTCGTGCCCATCGAGCAAAACTTTGGCGGCTGGCTGCGTTCGATCATCATCCCGGTGATCACCATCTTCATCGGCGGCGCGGCCAACATCGCCAACCAGGTGCGCGGCACCATGATCGACGAGCTGCGCAAGGACTACGTGCGCACGCTGCGCACCCGCGGGGTCTCCCCCCGGGCAATCCTGCTCAAGCACGCCCTGCGCAACGCCGCCGGCCCGGCCGTCACCGTGCTCGGCCTGACCTTCATCACCATGTTTGGCGGGGCCCTCATCATCGAGCAGGTCTTCGCCCTCCCCGGCTTCGGCACGTTCGCCTTCACCGCCGCCACCTCTGGCGACTACACGGTCATGCTGGGCGTGATGAGCGTTGGCATCGGTCTGACCGTTGGCATGAACCTGCTGGTCGACATCGTAAATGGCTGGCTCAACCCGAAGGCGAGGGTCTACTGAGATGACCTCCCAGACCACTGCATCCGAATCGGTCGCTGTCCCCGCTGTCGTCGTCGGCACCGAGGCGGCCTCCGTCGACGCGCCTCCCCCGGCCGACGAGGTCCGCAAGTCGGTGTTCCACCGGCTGCGGCGCGATCCCCAGGCCGTCATCACCGCCTCGATCCTGCTGACCACGGTAGTGCTTGGCCTGCTGGCCAACGTGTTGCCACAGCACGGACCCAACGACGTGGTGTTCGCCAACATCAACCTACCCACGGGCACCCCCGGGTACCCGATGGGTTCCAACACCATCGGCCAAGACATCTTCTCTCGGGTGTTGCACTCGATCAACACGGCCTGGGTCTCCGCCCTGATCGGCGCCTCGGTGGCGCTGGTGGTGGGCACCACCTTCGGGCTGATCGGCGGCTACTTCAGCCGGCTTCGCTCCGGCGTCGAATGGGTGTTCACCGTGGTGATGACCCTGCCGGGCATTCTGCTGCTGATCTTGCTGATGCCCGTGACCGGCGGCGACTTCCGCGCCACCATGCTGATCTACGGCTTCCTAATGTCGCCGTCGGTCTACCGCATCGTGCGCAACCAGACCATCGGGGTGTCCAAGGAGCTCTACGTCGACGCCGCCAAGGTCTCGGGTGTCACTCACACCCGCATCCTGTTCCGTCACATCCTGTCGGTGGTGCGGGGGCCGATCATCATCGCCACCGCGTTCCTCACCGGCACCGCCATCGGCGTCCAGGCCGGGCTGGCCTTCCTCGGGGTGGGTTCTGCCGAAATCCCTTCCTTCGGCGCCATGATCTCGCAAGGGTTCCGCGCCATCAACATCGATCCGCTGCAGTTCATCTGGCCGTCCCTCTTCCTCGGCTTGATCACCGCGAGCATCGTGCTGCTTGGCAACGCCCTGCGTGACGCCCTGGAAGGCTCCCGTCCTAAACCGCAGAAGATCTCTGCCACCCAGACCACCGGCGGCTTCGCTGCCGAGGCCACCGAGCCGGCCGACCCCACCGCCGTGCTGCAGGTCCGCGACCTCGGCATCGCCTACCAGTCCCCCTCCGGCACCCTCAACGAGGTGGTGCGCGGGGTCAACCTGCGCCTTCGGCAGGGAGAAACGCTGGGCCTGGTCGGCGAGTCGGGCTCCGGCAAGACCCAGACCGCGTTTGGCATTCTCGGCGTGCTGCCGCTGGAAGCCAAGGTGACCCGCGGCTCGGTGCTGATAGCGGGCAACGAACTCCTCGGAGCCTCCGAGCCCGAGCTGCGCCAGTTGCGCGGCACCACGATCGCCTACATCCCCCAAGAGCCGATGAGCAACCTCGATCCGGTCTACACGATCGGATCGCAGCTGGTCGAGGGCATTCGGGCTGCCGGCGACCTCACCAGGCCGCAGGCCCGTACGCGCGCCCTGGAGTTGTTGGAGCGGGTGGGAATCGTCGACCCAGAGCGCGTGTACCGCTCCTACCCACACGAGATCTCCGGCGGCATGGCCCAGCGCGTGCTCATCGCCGGAGCGGTGGCGGGGCACCCCAAGATCCTCATCGCCGACGAGCCGACCACCGCCCTCGACGTCACGGTGCAGGCCGAGATTCTCGACCTGCTGCGCGACCTGCAGACGGAGATGGATATGGCGATCATCATGGTCACCCACAACTTCGGAGTGGTCGCCGACATCTGCGATCAGATTGCGGTGATGCAGCGCGGCCAGATCGTGGAGACCGGGGCCATCGACGACATCTTCGACAATCCCCAGCATGAGTACACCCAGATGCTGCTGGACTCCATCCTCGACGAGGACACCATTCGCCAAGACCCGCCCGCCGTCGTCACCCAAGGAGCAAGCACATGACCGCGCCCCTCGTCGAGGCCACCGGCCTCAAGGTCGCCTATCCGGTCAGCGGGTTTCGGCGTCCACCCGTCGAGATCGTTCACGGCGTGGACTTCCACATCGACGCCGGGGAGACCCTCGGGATCGTGGGCGAGTCCGGTTCCGGCAAGACCACCATCGGCCGCGCCATCCTCGGCCTGGCCCCGGTGTCCGGCGGCTCGATCACGTTCGACGGCGCAGACATCTCCCATGCCGCAGGTGCTGCCCGCCGCGCCCTGGCCAAGGACATCCAGGTGGTGTTCCAGGATCCGTACTCTTCGCTCAACCCCTCCCTGACCATCGGGCGCACCCTGGCTGAGCCGCTGTTGGTGCAGGGCTGGGACAAGGACAAGGCCACCAAGCGCGTCCTGGAACTGCTTGACCGAGTGGGCCTGCCCAAGAACGCCGCCGAGCGCCTGCCGCGCGAGTTCTCCGGTGGGCAGCGTCAACGCGTAGCCATCGCCCGCGCCCTCGCCCCCGGCCCCCGGCTGATCATTTGCGACGAGCCGGTTTCGGGCCTTGACCTGTCCACCCAGGCCACCGTGCTGGACCTATTCATCGAGATTCAGCGCGACACGGGCGTCGCCTACATGTTCATCTCCCACGACCTCGCCGTGATTAGGCACATCTCCCACCGAGTGGGCGTGCTCTTCCGCGGGGAGATCGTCGAGTTGGGAACCACCGCAGCGGTGACCAACGATCCGCAAAATCCGTACACCCAGCGGCTCCTGCTCGCCGCCCCCGTGGCTAACCCGCGAGCACAGCGCGCCCGCCGGGCAGAGAGGCTGCGGCTCCGCGAGGAGCAGGAGGCCACCTACGGCGGGCTGGAGAAGCTCGCGCGCCGGGGCATCGCCAGAGCCGCCGCCGAGACCACCCCCCGCCAGTTCCGAAAGGCAGTATCCTCATGACCACCCCACTTCGCCCCGACTTCCTCTGGGGCGCCTCCACCGCCCCACACCAGATCGAGGGCAACAACCTCAACTCCGACTGGTGGGCCCGGGAGGCGATGATGCCGGGCATGGAGCCCAGCGGCGACGCCTGCGACTCCTACCACCGCTTCCGCGAAGACATGCAGTTGCTCGCCGAGGCCGGCTGCAACTCGTATCGCTTCGGAATCGAGTGGGCGCGCATCGAGCCGCGCCCCGGCCAGTTCTCGAACGCCGAGCTGGCTCACTACCGTCGCATGATCGACACCGCACTCGAACTCGGCCTGACGCCGGTAGTCACCCTGCAACACTTCACCGTGCCCATCTGGTTCGCCCAGGCTGGCGGATGGATGGCCGACGAGGCCCTCGACCACTGGAAGCGGTTCGTCACCCGCGCCTGCGACATCCTTGACGGCGTGGAGTGGGTGGTCACCATCAACGAACCCAACATGCTCGCCATGATGACCATGATGGCCGACGCCATGCGCTCGGGGGCCGTAACCGAATGGGCCAGCCCCACCGTCGACGGGGAGGCGCAGCGCGAACGCATCGCCGCCAACCTGCCCACCCCCAAGCCGGAGTACGGGCACCGCTTCACCGAGTTCCACCACGCCGCCCGCGAGATTCTGCGCGCCCGCACCTCCGTCAAGGTTGGCTGGTCGATCGCCAACCCCGCCCTGGAGGCGGCCCCCGAACACGCGGACAAGCTGCGTGAGGTGCGCTACGCCCAGGAGGACCTTTACCTGGCGGCGTCGGCCGGCGACGACTTTGTAGGTGTGCAGTCCTACTCCGCACAACAGGTCGACGCCGGCGGCATCGTCCCACATCCCGACCACCCGGACAACACGCAGACCGGCGCTGCCTACCGCCCCGACTCGCTCGGCATCTCCCTGCGGCACGTCTGGGCCACCACCGGCCTGCCCTGCCTCGTCACCGAGAACGGCATTCCCACCCTCGACGACGCGCGCCGCATCGCCTACACCCGAGAGGCCCTGCGCGGCCTGGCGCAGGCCGCGGCAGACGGCGTTGACGTGCGCGGGTACCTGCACTGGTCCCTGCTGGACAACTTCGAATGGGGTCACTGGGAGCCGAAGTTCGGCCTGATCGCCGTGGACCGGGAGACCTTCGTCCGCACCCCTAAGCCCTCTCTAGCCTGGCTGGGCGCCCTGGCCCAAGCGGGTGGCGCCGGCCTGCTCGACGCCTAGGCAGATTCAGCCCATTAGTTAGTCGCGCCGCTGGCGCGACCCCGAAAGGACCCCTCAGTGTTTCACTTCGATGGCTTAAGCGCGCCTAATCGCCTCCCGCTGCACTCGTTGCGCCGCGAGGCCGAGATTGACCTCGATGGCACCTGGCGCTTCCAGTTGCGTCCCTCCGCGACTGCGGCGCCCGGCTCCACCTGGTCAGAGGTGACCGTGCCGTCGTTGTGGACAATGGACCCGCGTTTCGACATCCCCCACTACACCAATGTGGCGATGCCGTTCGACGCGGTTCCCCCGCAGGTGCCCACCGCTAACCCGGTGGGCACCTATCGGCGCTCCTTCACTTGCGAGCCTGCGCCCGGACGCCGCATGATCCTGCAGGTGGGAGCGGCAGAGGGGGTGCTGAACGTCACGCTGAACGGCACCTTCGTGGGGGCCAGCCACGACTCCCACCTGGCCGCCGAGTTCGACATCACCGATGCCCTGCTCTCCGGAGACAACGAACTGGAACTGTCCATCGCCAAGTGGGGCCCGCAGTCATACCTTGAGGACCAAGACCAGTGGTGGCAGTTCGGCCTGGCGCGCTCGGTGTTCTGCTATACGGTGCCCGAGGTGCGGCTGGCCGACGTCGTCGTCGTGGCCGACTACGACGCGACGACCTGCCGCGGCGCCCTCACCGTCACCGCTCACACCGCCGGCCTGGCCGAGCAACCAGAGGTGAGCCACCGGGTACGCGTGACGGGACTGGGCGGCGTCCATGAGGAGCCGGTTGCGCCTCGCCTGCCCGTCCAGACCCTCCCGCCGGGCACCGCCGACCGCACCGAACGACCGGCGCCCCGGTTCCCGGAAGACTTCATGGAGATGGTCTCCAATAAGGCGGCCGCCGCTCCCGTGCCACCGGAGTTCCGGGCCATCCCCAACCTGTTTGCCACCTACGGGACCGCGCCGCAGCCGCCCGGCACCGCCACCATTGCCCTGACCGACCAAGAGGTGACCCCGTGGTCGGCCGAGCGGCCACACCTGGAGGATTTGCTGATCGAGTTGCTCGATGGCGAGGGCGCGGTGGTGGACTCCGTCCGGCTGCGCACCGGCTTCCGGCGGGTGGAGATCGTCGGCCGTGACCTGCTCATCAACGGCGAGCGCACCCTCATCCAGGGCGTCAACCGCCATGATTTTGACCCGCAGACCGGCCGGGTCATCACGCGGGAGCGAATGCGCGCCGAACTGTCGCTGATGAAGCGTTGCAACGTCAATGCGATCCGCACCGCCCACTACCCGAACGACCCTTACCTCTACGACCTGGCCGACGAGTTCGGCTTCTACGTGGTCGACGAGGCCAATGTTGAGGCGCACGGCTTCGCCTCCACCCTGCCCGACGACCCCCTCTACATCGAGCCCATCGTCGAGCGGGTCAAGCGGATGGTGTTGCGCGACCGCAACCACCCGAGCGTGATCACCTGGTCACTCGGCAACGAGAGCGGTTACGGCGTGGCCCATCGCGCGGCCGCCGCCGTGGTGCGCGGGCTGGACCCGACCCGCCCGGTGCAGTACGAGGGCGCCGTCTCCCTCGACTGGCACGGCGGCCACGACGCCACCGACGTGACCTGCCCGATGTACCCGTCCTTCCACTCCCTGGAGAGTTACTCCCGCGATTCGCGCGCCGACCGGCCGCTGATCACCTGCGAGTACGCCTACGCCCACGGCAACGGCACCGGCGGCCTCGCCGAATACTGGAGGCTGTTCGAGACCCTGCCCGGCCTGCAGGGCGGATTCGTCTGGCAGTTCATGGATCACGCCCTCGACCCTGATGGCTCCGGCCGATCCAAGTACGGCGGCGATTTCGGCGACACCCCCAACGACGGCACCTGGGCCCTCAACGGCCTGGTGTTCGCCAACTTGGACCCCAAGCCGGCCCTGTTTGAGGCACAGGCGCTGTGGAGTCCCTTGGCCGTCCTGTCCGGGCCGGAAGAGCTGGCCCAGGGACGGGTGCGCCTGCGCAACCGTTGGGCGTTCAGCGACCTCACCGAGTTCCGCGTGACCGCGCAGGTGGCCACTCGCGCCGGCTTCGGCGCGCCCGTCAAGCTCGATCTCGGCCCGCGCCCGCCCGGCGCCGCCTGGACCCTCGACCTGCCCGCCGCCGTCACCGCGGCGCTCGCGGCCGGCGACGCGCTTGCCGTTCACCTGTCCGTCTCCCTGCGCGCGGACACCCCCTGGGCCCCGGCCGGCACCGAGATCGCGGTGCACGGCGTCGAACTGCCTCGGCGCGCCCGACCCCTGCCCGGCGGCAGCCCGGCCGCCGTCAACGAGCACGGCACCATCTCCCACCCGCTGCTGGTCTCCGGCCCCAGCCTGTCCCTCTGGCGAGCACTGCACGAGAACGACAACGCCTTCAACCTAGATCAGCGATTCGTGCGCTCCGGCTTCTTCCGGCTCGACCCGCAAGACATATCGGTGACGGCGACGGACGGGTCGGCCGAGGTGGTCATCGACTACCACGCCGCCTTCGGCGACCCCGTGCGCCACGAACGTCGTATCACCCAGGTGGGCGAGGGCGACTACGTCTTCGATGAGACCGTCACCCTGCCGGCGGGCACCCGCGACGGGCTGCGCGTCGGCATGGAGTTCACGCTGGTGGACGGCTTTGACGAGGCGACCTACGTGGGCCTCGGGCCGATTGAAAACTACCCGGATCGCCGGGCCGGCGCCCGGCTTGGCCGCTGGGAATCCCCCATCGACGCCCTCTACACCCCCTATGTGGTCCCGCAGTCCTCGGGGACGCGCGGTGGGGTCGACCACGCCGACCTGACTGGTCCCGCCGGGCGGGTGACGGCGGCGTCGGGCGTGCCTCTGCACCTGACGGTCTCCCGCCACGACGCGGCCACCTTGGAGGGCGCGGCCCACCAGTGGGAACTGCCTGCGTCGGACGCCACCATTGTGCACCTCGATGTGGCCCACCGCGGCGTTGGCACCGCGCTGCTCGGACCCGACACGCAGCCCCGTTATCGCCTATTCGGCACGCACTACCGCTGGCAGTGGCGACTCACGCTGTCGACCACCCGCCAGACCCAGGAGCAGCCATGAGCACTCACCTGACCCCCACCCAGCGCGCCGAGGAGCTGCTGACCCGGATGACGCTGGAGGAGAAGGCCCAGCAGGTCTCGGCGGTGATGCCCAACGTGCTGATGGGTAGCGCCGGCTACGACGAGACGCTGCTGGCCGAACACCTCGGTCACGGCATCGGCCACATTTCCAACGTGGCGATGGTCGGCTCTTCGCCCGAGGGCATCGCTCAGACCTGCAACGCCATTCAGGACTTCCTGGTGCGCCGCACGCGGCTGGGCATCCCCGCCGTCTTCCACGCCGAGGCGCTCAACGGCGTGGTGGCCCCCGGGTTCACCTCGTTCCCCACGGCGATCGGCCTGGCCGCCACCTGGAACCCGGCCGCCGTCGGCGAAATGGCCGCCGTGATCCGCGAACAGATGAAGACCGTCGGCCTGCGCCACGCGCTCTCCCCCGTGCTCGACCTGGCCCGCGACGCCCGCTGGGGCCGCATTCACGAGACGTACGGCGAGGATGCCTACCTCGCCTCCGCCTTTGGGGTCGCCTTCGTGCAGGGGCTCCACGGCCCCGACCTGCGCGAGGGCGTGCTCGCCACCGCCAAGCACTTCCTGGGCTACTCGGCCACCGAGGCCGGGCAGAACATGGCTGTCACCCAGTTGGGAAAGCGAGAGCTCTACGACGCGCACGCCACCCCCTTCGAGGCCGCCATCAAGCTCGCCGGTCTGCGCTCGGTGATGAACTCCTACTCGGAGATCGACGGCGTGCCCGTCGGCGCCTCCCGTGAGATCCTCACCGACCTGCTGCGTGGCCGCATGGGCTTCACCGGCGCGGTGGTCTCCGACTACTCGACGGTCGAGTGGCTGCACACCCGCCAGCAGGTGGCCGCCAGCAACGCCGAGGCCGGGCTGCTCGCGCTCAACGCCGGACTGGACCTGGAGCTGCCCATTCCCTCGGGCTACGGCCAGAACCTGGTCGCGGCGGTGCGCGAAGGACGCCTTGACGAGGCGGTGCTCAACGAGGCGGTGTTGCGCCTGTTGGTCGACAAGTATTCACTCGGGCTCTTTGAGAACCCGTATGCGAGCCGTGACTCCGTCGCCATCGCCGCCGTCGCCGCGCAGGGAGACGACTTGTCGCGGCGGCTGGCGGACCAGGCGATGACGTTGGTCGCCAACGACGGCGTCTTGCCCCTGCGTCGCGGCACGCGGGTGGCCGTCGTCGGTCCCAATGCCGACGCCGCCATGGTCAACTTCGCCGCCTACACCTACCCCGCCAGCCTCGACATGCTGAAGGGGCGTGCCACCGGCGAGTCCCGCATGGCGGGCATCGAGAGCATGTCGCAGATGTCCGACGAGGCGCGGGCGGCCATGGCCCAGCGCGCCGCCGCGCTCATGGCGATCGACACCGAGCAGGTGGCGCGGGGCGCCTACGGGGCGCTGCCGCTGGGTGAGGCCATCGCCCAGGTGGGGACGGCCGAGGTGAGCGTGGTGTCGGGCGTCGGCATTCACCCGGATGACCCGCAAGACATCGCCGCCGCCGTGGCCGCCGCCAAGAAGGCCGACGTGGTGGTGCTCGCCGTCGGCGGACGTTGCGGCTGGTTCGGCACCCGCATCACCGAGGGCGAGGGCACCGACATGGCCACCATCGAGCTGCCGGAGCACCAGGTGGCGCTGGCGCGGGCCGTGGCCGCGACCGGCAAGCCGCTCGTCGCCGTCGTCCATCAGGGGCGTCCCTACGCGCTGACGCCCATCGCCGACCTCTGCGCCGCCATCTTGGTGGCCTACTACCCTGGCCCGCGTGGCTCGCAGGCCGTGGCGGGTGCGCTGTTCGGCGACGTGAATCCTTCGGGCCGCCTGCCCTACTCGCTGCCCCGCGCCACCGGGCAGGTGCCGCTGCACTACGGCCAGAAGCGCGGCTCCGGGTACCGCCGCGGGCCGGACGACATGTTCCGCGGCTACATCGACCTGGAGCCCACCCCGCTGTTCGGCTTTGGGCATGGCCTCAGCTACACCACCTTCGAGTACGGGCCACTCACGGCCAGCGCTACGGAGATTCCCGCCGCCGGAGGCACGGTCGAACTGAGCGTCGAGGTCGCCAATACCGGGGAACGCAGCGGCACCGAGGTGGTGCAGTTCTACGCCGCCGACACCGTCACCGGAGTCACCCGTCCGGCTCAACAGCTGGTCGGTTTCGCCCGCGTGGACCTCGCCGCGGGCGAGCGACGCCGGGTGACCGTCACCGTGGCCAGCAGCCAACTCGGCTACTCCGGCCTCAGCGGCCGGTTCGAGCGGGCCGCCGCAACGGTGGAGTTTGCCGTCGGCGCGTCGTCCGACGACCTGCGCGGCCGCGCGGACGTAGTCCTCGTGGGACCGACTGCGGATCTGGAAGGCCGGCGCACCTACCTGTCAGAGACAAGGATCGAGACCGCATGAACGCCTTCCCTCCCGGCTTCCTGTGGGGTTCGGCCACCGCCGCCCACCAGACCGAAGGCAACAACCTCAACACCGATTGGTGGGTGCGCGAGGGAATGATGCCCGGCATGGAGTCCTCCGGCGACGCCTGTGACTCCTACCACCGCTACGACCAGGACATGCGCCTGCTCGCCGAGGCGGGCCTAGACACGTATCGGTTCTCAATCGAGTGGGCCCGCATCGTCCCGCGCGAGGGCCAGGTATCCCGCGCCCTGCTGGCGCACTATCGGCGCATGATCGACACCGCCCTCGCCTTTGGGTTGACCCCCGTGGTGACCCTGCTGCATTCCACGATTCCGCTGTGGCTGGCCGAGCGAGGCGGGTGGCAGGCCGACGACGCCGTGGAGAGATTCGTCGACTACGTGCGCGTGGCCGCGACGATCTTGGCCGACGTGCCTTACGTGATCACCCTCAACGAGCCCAACATGATGGCTCAAATGGTGGCGGCCATCGAGGCCGCCCGTTCCGGGGGGCAGTGGCGCTCGGCGACCTTGGCGGGGCAGGCCGAGGCCGCCGCCTCCGCCACGGCCGACGAGGTGCGCGAGGCGGTGCGCAACCTGCCCACCCCCACCGCCGAGCACGGCCAGGTGTTCATTGCGGCCCATCACGCCGCCCGTGCCGTGCTGCGCGAGCTGTTACCGGCCGCGCGGGTCGGGTGGACCATCGCCAACCCCGCGCTGTATGCGGCACCGGAGCACGAGAACCGGCTGCGGGAGGTTCGCTACGGCATGGAGGATGTCTACCTGGAGGCTGCCGCCGGAGACGATTTCATCGGTGTGCAGGCCTACTCCGCCCAGGAGGTTGGCGCCGACGGCCTTGTGCCGCACCCGCCCCACCCCACTAACACGCTGACCGGCGCCGCCTACCGGCCCGACGCCCTGGAGATGGCGGTGCGGCACACGTGGGCCATGACCGGGCTGCCGATCCTGGTCACCGAAAACGGGATCGCCACAGGAGACGACGAGCTGCGGATCGCCTATACGCGCGAGGCGCTGCGTGGCCTGGTTGCGGCGATGGATGACGGGGCTGACGTGCGCGGTTACCTGCACTGGTCCCTGCTGGACAACTTTGAGTGGGGTCACTGGGAGCCGACCTTCGGACTGATTGCCGTTGACCGTTCCACGTTTGTTCGCACCCCTAAGCCGTCGCTGGCGTGGCTCGGTGCCGTGGCTCGCGGAAACGGTGCCGAGCTCGGGCAACCTTGAGCGCCGTCATCGCGCCGGAGCGTTTGGCCCCCGCGGCCGACGACGCCAGGCTGCCCCGGCTGTTCACCCTGCGGTTCGCCTCGCGGGGGGCGTCGGTGGCGGTCAACACCATTCTCACCGGGCAGGTGATGTTTTACGCCACCACCGTGCTGGGGCTGGCGCCGGGGCTGCTCGGCCTGCTGTTCATGCTGGCCAACCTGGTCGATGGCGTCGTCGACCTGGGTGCCGGAGCGCTGATCGACCGTACCAACACCCGCTTCGGCAAGGGCCGCCCCTACGAGTTAGTGCTGGTCCCGATGTGGTTGCTGACCATCGCGCTGTTCTCTACCCCGCAGATGTCTCCGGGGGCGCAGACGGCATACGTGTTCATCGTGTTCGTGCTCATCTCGTCGTTTTGTCGGACGCTGCTGGGTACCGCCGATGGCGTGTACCTCAAGCGGGCGCTGAGCGGGGACGGGCGCTACGCCAAGCTGTCGTCTCGATCTGGGGTCGTGGTGATCGGCATCGCCGCCGCGGCCAACCTGGCGCTGCCCCAGGCCATCGC
Source organism: Promicromonosporaceae bacterium (assembly GCA_009782865.1). Classification (GTDB taxonomy): domain Bacteria; phylum Actinomycetota; class Actinomycetes; order Actinomycetales; family Cellulomonadaceae; genus Xylanimonas. Next base: position 4,778 of record WRIF01000001.1, on the reverse strand, counting down.
CCAGTGGGGGGAGCGCCCGGGCGGGTGGAGCGTGATTGCCACCCTGTACGGCCTGCCGATGATGGCGCTTGGCCTGGTGCGGTTCTTCACGGTGCGGGAGCGGCCGGATGTGAGCGAGGCGGTCACTGCCCCGAAGGTACCGGTGCGGGTGGGCCTGAGATCGGTGTTCCACAACCGCTACGTCTTCGTCTTCGCGGGAATGGTCGGTGCGGCGCGGGTGGCCTCGACGATCACCGGCATGGTGGGGGTCTTCTTCTTCACCTTTGTGCTCGGAGATGTGCGCCTGATGAGCTTCGTGATGTTGGGCGGCTTGGTGACCCCAGTGGTGATGCTGTGCTTCCCGGCGGCAGCGCGCCGGATCGGGTCGATGAACTTCATTCGCCTCACCCTGGCGGTGGCGATGGTCGGCTACGCCGCGGTCTGGTTGTTCCCGCACCGGGCGGCCGTCGTCATCGGCGGGCAGATGGTCGGCGCGCTGTCGTACACGGTGGTGATGCTGGGGGGCTACTTCATGCTGCAGTGCATGTCCTACGGTGAATGGCGCACCGGGATTCGCGCCGACGCAACCACCTCGGCGGTGGTCGGAATCGCCGGCCGACTCGGGGCCGGAATAGCGGCCGCGATTGTTGGGGCCTTGCTGGCCGCCCACGGACTAGAGGCGGGCACCCCGACGCAGCCGGAGGCAGTGGGTGGCGTGCTGACCAGCCTGTACGCTCTAGTTCCCTTCAGCACATCGGCGCTCATGTTCGCCCTCACCTTCGCCTACCGGCTCGATCGGCGCATCGAAGGCATCCGGGCCGACCTGCAGGTTCGCGCGGAAGCTGGCGTGGGATAGGCGGCTGAGCGTGCAGCAGCGCCGCTGCGGGTAATGGTCAGCCCGAGGCGTTTCGGCTCTCTCCCCGGGCCAACATGCGCTGGCCATCGTGCCCGCTGTCTTTGCCACGCCCGCCCGGCTTGTGTCTCTCGTCTCACCCGCCCCGTCCGCCGTAGGCGGTTGCCTGGCGACCTACTGTTGGTCACTGCCGACACTGACCTTCAGTGATGGGCAGTGAGGTATAGTGATGGGCAGTGAGGTATAGTGATGGGTAGTGAGTGGTGTGCGACCGGAAGGAGCCGAATCCTCATGGAAACGAGTCAAGGTTCTCTCGATGAGGTGGTTGCTCGCCTCCGGTCCGCGCGGACGGACTTTCGATCGGTTGAGGTCAAGTCAGCCGTCCAGGGACTTCCCACCAAACTGTGGCGGACGGTGAGTTCCTTCTCCAATCAGGCGGGCGGCCTCATCATCTTGGGACTGGATGAGGACAACGCCTTCCTCCCCGCCTCAGGTTTTGATGCGCCAGCGATTCAGGATGCGGTGTCAGAGGCGTTTCGCCCGCGCGGGGAGAAGGACTCGGCAGGGCCGCTCACGCCCCGCCCGATTGGTACGGTCGATATCGGCATCGTTGACGGCTCGCCTGTCGTCATCATCGAAGTGGAGGAACTTCCCCCTGCGCAGAAACCGTGCTTTGTGACAGCACAGGGGATGGCCGCGGGCACGTACGAACGGGTCGGAGATGGCAATCGGCGCATGAGCGCTTACGGCGTGTTTTTGTTGACGGTGGACGGCCACCAGCCCAAGGACGATGCGGCGCCCGTCACAGGAGCAACGCTAGCCGATCTCGACGAGGCCCAGGTGGAACGGTTTGTCGCGCGGCTAAGAAGGACTCGCCCGCACGCGGTGGCCGACCTGACCTCCGTTGCAGACCTCTTGCGGCGCTTCAACGTGGTCGCCGACGATGGTCAGACGCCAACTTTCGCGGGCCTGATGGCCCTCGGAAGATACCCACAGCAGTTTTTTCCGCAGGCGATGATCACATTTGCCGCGTATCCAGGTGGAACCAAGGAGATGATCGTAGGCGAAACCAGGATGTTGGATCGGCGAGTCCTGGAAGGGCCAATACCTGTCATGGTCGCCGACTGCGTGCGCGCCGTACTGCAGAACACGGCGAATCGCCGGATTGTCACTGGCGTTGGCGGTAGGGACGAGCCCGAGATTCCTGTATTGGCCGTCCGTGAAGCCGTTACGAATGCTCTGACCCACCGCGACTACAGCCACCTGGCGCTGGGGCAACAGGTGTTGGTCGAACTCTTCCCGGATCGCCTCGAAGTCACCAATCCGGGCGGTATCTACGGTGGCCGAACGGTGATTGACCTGTTCGATGGCGTCTCCGTGTCCCGGAACGCCATCCTGGCGACACTGCTCGCGGAGGTGCCACAGGCCGACAGTGAGGAGGCGGTGAGCGAGAATGCGGGTTCAGGCATCCCAGCCATGACCGGGGCGCTCGGCCAGGCTGGACTTGCCGCCCCCAAGTACGATGCGACCGTCACCAGGGTGACGGTCGCGCTGGGGAGACACGGGCTGCTGGATCCGCAAGTGGACCAGTGGCTGGCGGAAATAGGTGCCGCCGGACTGGATGTGGAGCGCCGCCGCGCGCTGGCGCTTGTTCATCTGGGATTCCAGGTAGACGATCAGGTTCTTCGCGCTCACCTGGCGATGGACAGCAATGACGCTCGCGCGGTCTTGCGTTCCCTGGTCGAGGAAGGCTGGCTGCAGTATCCGCGTCAGTCAGACGGGCCGTACCGCCCGGGCGCTCGTCTCGAGTCGACGCTTGACCCCTGGGCCTCACCGAGGCACGGAGTCGATCAGGTGGTCGAGGGTTCGGTAGACGCTCGGATCATCGAGGCATTGGGAGCCGGCCCATCGCTTAACGTTCACGAAATCACCGGCGAGGTGGACGCGAGTCTTCAGGTAGTGCGGAGACGCCTGCAGGTTTTGGTGGCTCAGGGTGCGGTGATCGCGACCGCGCCACCCCAAAGCAGGCAGCGGCGCTATCGCCTCGCGGGACAGGGCCACGAGCCGCAGGGCTCAAGCGACTGGTGCACTTGCATGTGGTAATGCTTCCCGTTGAGGTGACCGTGGCCCGGGTGCGCATGCGAGTGCGCGGCGGAGGGCACGCCGTTCCAGAGGAGAAGATACGGTCCCGCTACGAGCGCCTGTGGCCTCTCATTGCCCGGGCCATCGGAAGCGCCGATCGGGTAATGATGCTCGACAACAGCAGCGCCAGGTGCCCATTTCGGCTAGTTGCGACCTACGAACAGGGGCGCCTGGTCGGAGTTCCGTCCTGGCCGGCCTGGACTCCGGCCGCTCTCCTCGCGGCGGCAGCGTCCTAACGCAGGACGGCGCGAGTTAGGCGAGGCCGCGCAGTACCTGGAGCTTGGCGTGACGCCCGCCCTTGGCCGTGAAGTTGATGAAGGAATAGAAGCGCTGGGCCGGTTCTGAGGGGTCGGCGGCGGCCGCCTCGAACGTGGCCAGGTCGGCCGCGGTTTCGAAGCGCAGCAGGTCGACGTAGGTGTCGCCGTCGGAGAGAAGATCCGCGGAAACGAAACCCGCCGAAGCGGAGATCTCTCGAGCCACGAGCTCATCGAACGCGGCGAGGAACTCGGCGGGATCGACGCCCTTCTTGAGTCGATAGACGTTGAAGTGAACCGTGGGAGTGAGCATTCCCAGACTCTACATTGGACGGCCGACACCAGGGCGCCATAGGGTTTCGTCCATGCGAGTTGCCTTGCTGCGCCACGGCCAGACCGACTGGAATGTGCAACGTCGATACCAGGGATTCGACGGGGTAGACCTCAACGAGACCGGCCGCGCCCAGGCCCAGGAGGCGGGAGAGCGGCTGAAGCACCTGCGGCTGGGGCGCCCAGGGGAGGCCGGCCCACACTGGTCCTGGCTAGCCTCGTCTACCTCGCCCCGGGCGATCACCACGGCCAAGATCATTGGCCAAGAGCTGGGCCTCGACCTGACCACCCGCGACCCAGACCTGCGCGAGCGTGGTTTCGGCGCGGCCGAGGGTATGGGCATCGACGACGCCCGCGCCAAGTGGCCGAACCGCGCCTACCCCGGCGGCGAGAGCGTCACGCAGACCCGAGAGCGCGTCCTGCGCGGCCTGGCTCGCGTCACCGCCGCCCACTGCGACGCCAACGGCGGGGGCGCCGACGGCGTGATCGTCACCCACGGCACCTCCCTGCGGCTGATCGTGTGGGAGGTGACCGGCACCGACCCCGGCAGCCTCGTCAACGTGGCCCTCGCCCTGCTCGACGGCGACCCGAGCGGCTGGCGCCTGGCGCTGGCCCCCGAACCGTCCGAGTGGCAGTCCGACCTGCGGTAGCGCCCGCCGGGCCGAAGAGGAAGACGAAAAGGGCCGGAACCCGGGAGGATTCCAGCCCTTCAGTTGCCGGGAAGCCTCCCGGCTGAACGTGCGCGAGGGGGGAGTTGAACCCCCACGCCCTTTCGGGCACACGGACCTGAACCGTGCGCGTCTGCCAATTCCGCCACTCGCGCGTTCACACTCAGGCGCCGTTAGGCCACCTGCGTGCCGGAAAACGGTAGCACCCCGGACGCCATTGTCAAAACCGAGCCGTCTCCAGACGGGGCAGCAGGCGTGAAGGTCTGGTGGACACCAGGCGCCGAGCTGGGCAAAACGCCGACGCCCAACTTGGGGGATGCTTAACATTTTCGGTAAGGTGCTATTTCGGCTGCCTGCCATTTTCTGGCAGGCCCGCGCGGCACGAAACTTCGACTTTGAGGGAGGTGGCATGGGAGTCCTGGACAGGTTTGAGCGGGGCGTCGAGCGTGCCATGAGTGGCGCGTTCTCCAAGCTGGGACGCAGTGAGGTCAAGCCGGTGGAACTGGCGAGCCGGTTGCGGCGGGAACTCGACGACCGCGCCGTCGTCGTCGG